>NZ_AKJI01000086.1:0-85765 GCF_000282415.1 Pseudomonas sp. GM60 | reverse complement strand
CCGTACGTCAGGGGCAAAGCCTTTTGGTTCCTTTTCGGCGTTTGGAAAAGGGACTCGCCGTAAGGGCGAAACCAATAGCCGCCGTTACCGCAGAAATGGATATGTACCCCGATCCCCCCCGTCAGCCCAACGTATAACCGTTATCAACCTTCCAGTCCTGTCCATAAACCCCCCGCGCCCCCTGGGACAGCTGAAAAATAATCACGTTGGCCACCGCAGACGCATCAAGAAAATGCCCCGGCAACAGACGCTTGCCAAGCGTGTCGGCAACATCATCAAGCTCACCGTCGCTCAAGCCCAGGTTGTCCCACATCGAGGTCGCGGTCGGCCCCGGCGAAACCAGGTTGATGCGCACATCGTAACGGGCAAACTCCACCGCCAGCGTGCGCGCCTGGGCCGCCAATGCCGCCTTGCTGGCAATGCAGGCCGCCAGGCCGGGAAAACTCGACCCCGTCAGGAAGCTGCCGACAAACACCACCGACGCCGGATTCGCCAACTCACCGCGCAACGCCGCCAGAGTGTTCAACGCACCCGCACCATTGACCGCCCATTGCCGCTGGAAGGCCGGCATATCCAGGCTATCGGCCATTTCGGCAATGCCGGCGTTGGGCACCAGATAATCCACCCGCCCCAACGTCGCCGCCCGCCGGGCCAACCCTTGCAGATCGTCCTCGCAGGTAACGTCCCCGGCACACCATTGCAACCGTTCACCATAAATCTGCTGCAAGGCCGGCAAGTCACCGACGGTGCGCGACATCGCCAACACCCTGACCCCGCGCGGCAACAGCGCCGCGCACAAGGCCAGGCCAATCCCGGAACTGGCGCCGGTGATCACGGCCAAACGATCCTGAAACTCGGTTTGCATCATGTTCTCCTGGGCATCGTCGATGCCAAGCACTGGGGACCTGGCGGGCCCCTATCTTTGAACAGATGCAAAAATACCGACTTGACGGCGATCAGATTTTCTCAATGGATCGACAGCTCAATGAGTCGAGTGCGACATGGCCGGTTGCTGCAGCACCGACTGATCGATCTCGCTGAACCGCAGCACGCGACCGCCCTGCTCCGTGGCCAGTTTTTCAGCCGCCTGCTGGCTGGAGAACGACGCCAACACCACACCCATCGCCCCCTTGAGCCGGGTGCCTACCACGTAATACGCATCTTTGGCATCGATCAGCCGGGTATCATCCGGCGCATTCCATGGGCTGTGCTCCATGTCGTGGACAAATAGTTTGGCATCGCCATGATGGTTTTCCGGCTGCAGCCACCAACCGATCATTTCCGCCGTGGAGCAGAATTTCTTGATGCCGCTGCGCTCGACCACTTCGCCCTTGGGGCCGGGGAAGCCGTCGATGATCATGCCGCAGACATGGCACTCATCACTGGGATGAAAGGCGCTGGGGGCATCGCTGTAGCTGGCTTGCACGGGTTTGTCACACGCCGTCAGCAGCACACAGACCATCAGGCCAGCCAGGTTGCGCAGCGTCTTCCAATCAAGCGTTCTCATCGTCAGGTGCTCCAAAAAACCAAAGTAAGAATTCAAGTCGCCCGTCGACGGAACAGCAGCCAGGCCGTACCCAACGGCGCCGCCACCCACAACAGCAGGCAGAGCCAGAGCATCGAGCCCGGCACAGGCAAATCGCTGCCCAGGGTCAGCACGCCAGCGGTACTGGCGACGGCGTCAAAACCGGAAAGATTGATCAAGCGATAGAGGTCGGCGGGATTGAACAGCAGCAACCAGGGCAACACTTTCGGGTTGAAGTGCCCTTCGCTGAGCACCAGCAGTGCGAGCAGCGCCAGGTCAAACACCAGCACGAAAAAGAACCACACGCCCAGCGCCAAACCGGCGGCCGTGGATTTCTCGGCCGCCACGCTGCTCAGCACATAAGCCAGCCCCAGAAAGCCCCAGCCCAGTAGCGTCGACGACACAATGAATCGTCCGAAGGCCCAGAGCAGCAGACTCAGCTCGACGTCGTCCACCAACACGGCAATCGCGAGCATCGCGCAGCCGAAACCGATCAGCGTTGCCAGCGCCAGGATCAACCCATGGCCAATGAACTTGCCGAGCAGGATGTGCCCGCGCCCCAGCGGATAGGTCAACAACAGCAGCAAGGTGCCGCTTTCGTCCTCGCCGACAATGGCGTCATATGCCAGCATCAAGGCAATCAGCGGCATCAGGAACGTCGCCAGGCTGGCCAGGCTGGCGATGGTCGCGGGCACCGAGGTAAAGCCCAACTGACCGGACGCCGCCGCGCCCAACCAGGCAATGCCGGTGGCCAGCACCGCGAACAACAGGCTGATCGCCAATAACCAGCGGTTGCGCAAACCGTCATTGAATTCCTTGCGGGCCATGTTCCAGATCGGGTTCATAGAATCTCTCCACTGTGGGTCGCAGCGGCCCGTCCCATGTAATAGCGGTAGAGGTCTTCCAGGGACGGTGGAGTAATTTCCACGTCCGCCGGCTCATCCTCATTGAGTAACTGGCGCAACAGGCCCAGTTTGCTGCCATTGAGCGCGGCCACTTCCAGGCCCTCCACGCCCCAACGTTGAGTGACATGCCCTGCGATGTTCCACGAGGCCTGCAAGGGGCCGGCATGCTTGAGTCCGTTGGCGCGAATCAGCGTCGGCAACCCGGCTTCCTCGCGCAGGCTGCGCAGACTGCCAAGGGCCAGCAGGCGCCCCTGGGTCAGGATCGCCGCGCGATTGATATGCGCCTCGACCCCCGGCAAAACGTGGGAACAGAGAATGACGCTGGTGCCCTGGCTGCGCAGACGGTCGAGCAACCGATACAGGTCTTGAGTGGCGATGGGATCGAGGCCGACCGTCGGCTCGTCAAGCAGCAACAGGCGCGGTTCGCCGAGCAACGCTTGCGCCAGCCCGAGGCGCTGGCGCATGCCTTTGGAGTAGGTCTTGACCCGTCGATGCGCCGCCCCTGCCAGGCCAACTTCTTCCAGCAGCCCGTCCACCTGAGCGAACGCGGCCCCTTTGAGTCGCGCGATATGACGCAAGGTTTCCAGACCGCTCATTTGCGGATAAAACATCACGTTCTCCGGCAAATAGCCGAGCAGACGCCGGACATTCGGATCACTGGGCAGGCGGCCAAACACCCTGACCTGCCCTTCGCTGGCCTGCAGCAAACCGAGCACCAGTTTCATGCTGGTGGTCTTGCCCGCGCCGTTGTGCCCGAACAAACCCAGCACTTCGCCTTCGGCCAGGCTCAGGCTCAACTGATGCAACACCGTGGTGTGCCCATAACGCTGGCTGACGCCTTCCAGATCGACGACATTCATGTGACGGGCTCCTTGGTCAGGGTGTGCGTGGTGGATTTCATCAACGGATGGCTGTCGAGTACGCCCGGCGATTTCATCACCGGAAACGCCCGTTGCACCCAGCGCAGCAGTTCAATCCCGGGGCTGTTCATCAACAGCCGCACCTGCGGGTACAGCCACAGCAGGCGGTCGACGTTGTCGTTGGGTTCGTAGGCGATATCGCCCAGGCCATCGTTGTTGCGGTCCCAGCCCAGATAGTCGCTCCAGTAATTGCCCCGGCCATCCGCCGACCATTCCTGCAAGCGGGTGGCGACGTATTTGACCTGGCGCTGGTTGCCGACAAACGCGTTGTCGGCGATGCGGTTGTCTTCGGAGCCGGCGGTGAGGTGAATGCCCACGGCGCTGTGCTCGAAGTGGTTGTGTTCGATGCGGTTGAACAGCGAGTTGTAGATGAACAGCGCCTTGCCCTCGGCGCCGCTGATCATGCTGTCGCCGGTCGAGCCGTCGCGCACGTCGGTGACGAAGTTGTCGCGCAAGGTTGAATAGGTGATGTAGTTCATCAGGATGCCGTAGTTCTGATCCTGTTCGGAGCGGTTGCCGATCACCGTGAGCTTGCGGCTTTGCATCAGGGCGTAGCCGGTGCGGGTGCGGCGGGTGGTGTTGCCGATCAGCTGGTTGTCGTTGGCGAACATGTAATGCACGCCGTAACGCAGGTCTTCCAGGGTATTGCCTTGCAGCAGGTTGCCGTTGGAAGTGTCGATGTAGATGCCATCGCGGGTGTCGCGTACCTGGTTGCCGATGACCCTGGCGCCATGTACTGCATAAAGGTGAATGCCGTTACCGCGATCCTGTGAACGCATCGCCGGATCGCCCTGGATGCGGTTGTCGATCAGGCTCGCATCCTGAGTCCCATCGACCCAGATCCCGAAACCCTGACCTTGCAGGCGATTGCCTTTGATTACCGCGCCACGGGCCTTGGGCTGGAGGAAGACCGCCGCATTCATGGCCGTGAGGTCATGACCCCAGTCCAAAAAAGTGCAGCCCTCGATCCCAACGTCCGGTGCGCTGACAATCACCCCGTTGCCCTGCCCTTGCGCCTGAAAAACCGCGCCGGGCTCGCACACAATCTGCATCGGTTGATCGACGCTGAACGAGCCACGGTATTCGCCCGCCGGCACGTGCCAGCGTTGCTCGGCGTCAAGGCGCAACGGCAGCGTGGTAATGGGTTGCACCGCCAGCACACTGCCGGGCATCAGCAGGAGCGCAAGCGCGATCACCTTGATCGGGTTTCCCTTGATGTCGGTCATCGGTCCGCTCCTGTCGATGCTCAACCGTCAGGCCCGCTCGACCTTCATGCGGCCGACCATTTCCATGTGCAGCGCATGGCAGAACCAGCTGCAGTAATACCAATGCAGGCCGGCCTTGTCGGCGGTGAAGGTGATGGACGAGGTTTGCTGCGGGCTGATCTCCATGCTCGCGCCGTGGTTGGTCATGACGAAACCGTGGGACACGTCCTCGATCTGGTCGATGTTGGTGATGGTCACGGTCACTTCGTTGCCCTGCTTGACGGTGAACTCGGTCAGGCCATACGCCGGTGCCATGGAGGTCATGTAGACCCGCACATGATTGCCGTCGCGGATCACCTTGTTGTCGGTCTCCAGGTTGATGCCATCCTTCTTGGCCAACTCCACGGTGGCGGCGAAGAACGGGTCGTTACGGTTCCAGATTTTTTGCGTCTTGATCTGATCCCGCCGCGCGAGGATGCAATCGTGCGGTTCGGCAAACGCCGGGCCGTCGTGCACCAGCTTCATTTCTTCGCCGGAAATATCGATCAACTGGTCGTTTTCCGGGTGCAGCGGCCCGGTCGGCAGGAAGCGGTCCTTGGAGAACTTGCACAACACCACCAGCCACTTGCCGTCCGCCTCACTGGTTTCGGTCAGCGACGCGTGGTTGTGGCCGGGCTGGTAATGCACGTCGAGTTTTTGCTTGATGTAATTGACCTTCTCGCCCTTGTAGGCACGCACCGCGTCCGCCATGTTCCACTTCACCACCTGGCTGTCGATGAACAGCGTGGTGTAGGCATTGCCGCGACCGTCGAAGGTGGTGTGCAACGGGCCCAGGCCCAGTTCCGGCTCGGCGGCGATGACTTCGCGCGGGTCCTTGAATTTATCGGCGAACAGGTCGTCCAGGCGGTCGATGGCGATCATCGATACGGTCGGCGACAGCTTGCCGTTGGCAATGAAGTACTTGCCATCGGATGAGGTGTTGAGGCCGTGGGGGTTCTTCGGCACCGGGATGTAACGGGTGAATTCGGAGTCCTTGCCATCGGTTTTACGACCGTCGACCACCGGCACTTTCGAGTTTTCCAGGGTGATGAACTTGCCGGCCTTGATCGCGGCTTCGATGCGCGGAATGTTGAACACCACAACCCAGTCGCGCTCGTTGCGCATCATGCCGCCGAGGTCGTAGGCCTTCTCCGAGTTGTAGCAGGTGGACGCGGCGTACTTGCCGGTGTAGTCCATGTCGGCGTTGTCCAGATTGCCGTCGACGATCACCTGAAACGCCATTTCCATTTTTTCGGCATCGACGGCGTTGAACATGGTGAAGCTGTTCTTGTCTTGCAGGTCGAAGGTGTGGCCGTCATTGGGGTGCGGAATGACGAACTCGGCGTTGGCGAACACGTACTTGGTGTACGGCACTTTTTGCAGGCGCAGGCCGTGAATGGCTTGCACGTTCGGCACCGTGAGCATCTTGTCGCACTTCATGATGTCCAGGCGGATGCGCGCAATACGGGAGTTGGCCTTGTCGTTGATGAACAGGTACTTGCCGTCGTACTTGCCGTCCGTCATGGAGATGTGCGGGTGATGGCAATCGCCGTTCTGGAACTTCGCGCTGTCGCCCATGATGCGCTTGCTTTCGTTGGTCAGGCCCCAACCGGTGGCCGAGTCGACGTTGAACACCGGAATACGCATCAACTCGCGCATCGACGGCACGCCCAGCACCCGCACTTCGCCCTGATGTCCACCGCTCCAGAAGCCGTAGTATTCGTCCAGCTCGCCGGGGCCGACATGGGTTTTCGCCTGCGCATCCTTGACCGCAGCCGCCCATGACTCGCGGCTGAACACCGCCCCGCCCAATGTCGTGGCCCCTGCCAGCACCGCCCCGGTGACGGCGCTGCTGCCGAGAAAGCCGCGACGGCTGAGTCCGGTCTGTTCTTCTTCCTGCACCGGTTTTGTGGATTCTGTGTCAGTCATGCTGCGTACTCCTTGAAGGGATAAAAACTGTGTGCGGGTAGAACTCGGTCAACTGTAGGAGCGAGCCTGCTCGCGATGGACTCAAGAGCGCCGCGTTGAGCCAGTCATTACGCGTCAACGTTAGCGACCATCGTCGGAGCGCCGCCCGGAGCAGGCTCGCTCCTACAAGGGCGCGTCATTCAGGGGCGGTCACTTCCACGACAGGTATCAGTTGCGCCGCCACAGGTGCCGGTTTGCCGCGCTTCTTGCGCTTGTTGATCAGCGGCGGGCATTTGTGTTCGTTGTGGTAAGTCATCTGGCAATCGAGGCAGTAGTGGCACTCGTTGGCATTGATCCGCCCATCCGGATGAATCGCCTGGATCTCGCATTCTTTGGCGCACAACTGGCAGGGGTTGCCGCATTCCTTGCGGCGCTTGAGCCAGTCGAACAGGCGCAGCTTGGTCGGGATCGCCAACGCGGCACCCAACGGGCAGATGTAGCGGCAATAGACTTTGCGCGTGAAGATGTTGATGACCAGCAGCGCCACCGCGTAAAGGACAAACCACCATTGGCGGTCGAACCTGAGGGTGATGGCGGTCTTGAACGGTTCCACCTCGGCGAACAGTTCGGCGGTGGACATGGATTCCAGGGAGATACCGAACAGCAGCAGCAAAATGATGTACTTGATCGCCCACAACCGCTCATGCACCGCGAAGGGCAATTCGTACTGGGGGATTTTCAGCTTGCGCGCGGCTTCGTTGATCAGTTCTTGCAAGGCACCGAACGGGCACAACCAGCCGCAGAACACCCCACGCCCCCACAACAGAATGCTCGCGGCGGTGAACACCCACAGCATGAAAATCAGCGGGTCGGTGAGAAACAGCTCCCAGCGAAAGTGCTCGAACAACGCATGGACAAAGGTCAGGACATTGACCACCGACAGCTGCCCCAGCGCATACCAGCCGAGGAACACCACGGTGAAAATCAGGTAACCGCGACGCAGCCAGTGCAGGAAATGCGGGCGGCGGGTGAACTTGTCCTGCAGGAACAGGATCGCCGTCAGCAGCAACAACGCGGTGGCGAGTACACCGACCTGGAAGTGTTTCTGATACCAGATCGTCAACCACATCGGCCGGTTGGCTTCCTCGATGGCGGCCAGTTCTTCGGCACTCGGTGCAGGGCGCTCAAGGTATTGCTCGGGCAATTGATAAGACAGTTCGAAGCTGCTGAACATGCCGCTGACCGGACCGGTCTGACGCCGTACCAGCAACTCCAGGGACCAGGGCGATCCCGGATCGAAACCCGCCTGCTTGCGCACAATGAACACCGACATTTCATTGAACTCGGGCATGCCCTTGGCGAACACGTCGGAGAGGCGCTGATGGTCCATGTCGCGAAAGCTGATGACATTGCCGAACTGGCGCAATTGCACCCGGTCGAAAATCCCGCCGCGCACATAACCCGAGCCCTTATACGAATACAAACCGCGTCCCAATACAGCAATGGCTTGCTCGCCGGGCTTGAGGTCTTGCATCAGGACACGGTATTGAATGTCACCCAGCAGCGCGCGGCCGATGGTCGGCGGGTTCAGGTCGGCGGTGTACAGCTCGATAAAGGTGTCATCGACCTGGTCAGGCGCGGCCGTGTCGACGCCTTCGGCCTCGGTGCCTTTGAAGGCGGCATCGACCTGTCCACGGGTCAGGTTCAAGCGGCGGATGGCGCCGTTTCCGCTCAGTTGCTCCCAGGTGGCGGGCTCGAAAAAGTCCTGGCGCACGGTGGCGGGCTTGCTCGCCACTGCCCCCTTGTCCTCGATCAGCTTGAGCGATACGGCCACTTCATGGGCGGCCCGCATGATGACTTCATTGACCACCATGGCGGTGACGGTTGCGCCGGCGATGGCATCCACGGTGACCGCACTCGGGTCACTGGAGTGGCCGACAACCACTCGCTGGCTGACCTTGATCCCTGTGTAGCGGGCGCTGAAACCGTGGAGTTTTTCTTCGGGGATACCGATCAGCAGAATCGGCTCATGGTGTTCCAGGACGTAGGCATCCTGAATCACACCGGCGGTGTCGAGGATCACCTGGGTATTGATCGGTTTGCCCGAGTAGGCCGGAATGTCCACCACGTCCAGGCTCTGGAAGACATAACCGATGACCTTGCCGGCCGCTGATATCGTCCGCACCTTGAACGGGCCTTCCGCTGCGGAAACCGAATCGGTTTGCGGGAAGACCTTCTCGATGCGCTGCTGCTCGATGTCGCCGTATGACTTGGCCTGAACCACCGCGAACATCGCGAGTATCAGCAAGACCATCACCACCAGACCAACGCTCCAGATGCGCAGGTTGCCAGGTATCGAAGGCGAAGAGATTGTCATGAGCAGGCTGATTTCAAAGGGTCTGCGGCCATGTTAGGGAGCATTGCGCCCCCGTCCCTTGATTGAAATCAACTTGCTGACAATCCCCGCGCCAGAGCGCTCCGAATGTCTCAAACAGTGCGCGAAAACTGGCCTTTTTGCTGATCGCCCAAGTAGGCATCAAACGCCATCGCGGCGCTGCGCATCATCAAATGCCCTTGCGGCAACAGCACCAGCTCGTCACGGTGAATCTGCAAGAGCCCGTCGCGAACGTGCTCGCCGAGTTGGGCCAATGCCTCGGCAAAATACTCGGTGAAGCAGATCGCGTGACGCGCCTCGAACTTGGCGAAATCGATCCGGCCATGGCACATCAGGTCGCTGATCACTTCGCGGCGCAACAGGTCGTCAGCGCTCAGGCGATAACCCCGATGCACCGGCAGCAGACCTTGATCGATGCGCGCGTAGTACTGCGAAAGCTCCTTGACGCTCTGGCTGTAGCTGTCGCCGACCTTGCCGATCGAAGACACCCCGAGGCCGATCAAGTCGCAGTCGGCATGGGTCGAATACCCCTGGAAATTGCGTTGCAGCGTGCCATGGGCACGGGCCAGTGCCAGCTCGTCATCCGGCAAGGCGAAATGGTCCATGCCGATGTAGACATAACCGGCCTCGGTCAAACGGCGAATGGTCAGTTCGAGCAACTCCAGCTTGCGCTCCGGCGGTGGCATGTCCTCCGGGCGAATCAGCCGTTGCGCGCGCACCATCTCCGGCAGATGCGCATAACTGTAGGCAGCAATCCGGTCCGGGCGCAGAGCAATGATCTTGGCGAGGGTGACATCGAAACTCTGTACCGTTTGCAGGGGCAGGCCGTAAATCAGATCGACGCTGATCGACTTGAATTGCGCCTCGCGCGCCGCCGCGACCAGCGCATAAATCTGCGCTTCACTTTGCTGGCGATTGACCGCCGCCTGGACGTCGGGATCGAAGTCCTGCACGCCAAAGCTCAGGCGATTGAAGCCCAATTGGCGCAGCGAGTGGATCTGTTCGCTGCTGATGGTGCGCGGGTCGACCTCGATGGAAAACTCATGGTCGTCGCTGTCGTCCATGTCGAATGCCTGGTGCAGGCAATCCATCAGGTCGGCCAGTTGTTCCTGGGTCAAATACGTCGGTGTGCCCCCGCCCAGATGCAGCTGCGTAAGCTTGCGCGTGTTGTCGAACAGCGCGGCCTGCATGGCGATTTCACGCTTGAGGTACGTCAGGTATTCGACGGCCCGATGGGTTTTTTGGGTAATGATTTTGTTGCAGGCGCAGTAATAACAAAGGCTTTTGCAAAACGGGATGTGGATGTACACCGACAACGGTTTCGGCACAGCGGCCTGGTTGCTGTCGTGGGCTGCACGCTGATAGTCGTCTACGGCAAACGCCTGATGAAACTGCGGGGCCGTCGGGTAAGAGGTGTAGCGCGGCCCGGGCCGGTCATATTTTTCGACCAGGGCACGATTGAAATCGAATGAAGGCTTCATGATCAGTCAACTCGCAGGTGGGTTAATGTTTTGCACTGTCCACCTCCTTTTCAAACAGGCTGCAGATAGCATCCACCTCCTGCCGGCCGGCGGGAAGGATGCTGATAAAACGCTCTGACAATTCAATCAAACCGTCACGACTCAATTGCTCCAGCAACGGCCAGACGGATGAGAAATACATGGGGAACACCAGCCCATAGCGCCGCTCGATGGCACGGATATCCAGCTCCTGATCACACGCCAGTCGCTCCATGACCATTTGCCTGATCTGCTCCCCCGCCTCGAAACGCCAGCCACGCGCTGTCGGCAGCTGGTCGCTGTCCAGCTGACGCTGATAGCGCTCAATGGCGTCGGTATTTTGCGTGTACAAATCATCGATCCGGCTGATGGCGCCCACACCGAACCCGATGTGGTCGCAATAGCCGTGACGGGTGAAACCGTCGCAGGTGCGGCTCAAGCGGCCCCGCTCCTGAGCGATCGCCAGGTCATCATCGGGCCGGACAAACTGCCCCATGCCGATGTAGTGATACCCCGCTGCAAGCAATTGCTCGAAGCAGATCTGACGCATCGCGCCTTTGTCGTCCTGGCTGCACAACGCCCTGGCCTTGTCACCGAGCACAGGCCGATAGCGGCGTGGCGGCCGGGCGTAGTCGAACACCATCAGGCGGTCGGGCTCCAGCTCGATAATCGTCGTCAGCTTCAGCGAAAAACTGTCCGGCGTTTGCCAGGCATGGCCAAACCCCAGATCGACATTGATGGAGCGATAACCAAACGTGCGCGCGGCATCGATGAGCGAATGGATCGGCGCCGGATTCTGGTAGCAAGCCACGGACATCTCGCACTCGGTGTCGATGTCCGGAACGCCAATGCTGACGTGATTGAATCCCTGGTCGCGCAGCACGCCCATGGTCGACCAATCGGTGTGATGCAAATCCACTTCAACGCTGTAGTCGCCAGACTCATGCGCCAGAAAGTTGAACCGGCGACGCAAATGCCCCATCAGTCGCTGAATATGGGCGATGGTGGGCGTTCCACCGCCCAGGTGAAATTGCTCGACCCGTTGCTCTGGATGGGTGTGGCAACCGACCAGGTCGATCTCGTGTTCCAGACGCCGCAGGTACTGCTCGATGGCGCCCTGCTCGCCGCAGGCATCCGCAAGGGTGCAAAAGGATGGCTTGAGGCTGGAAGGCAGGCGCAAGTTCAGGGAGAGCGGCCGGCGTTTCTGGCGGCTGACGCGCAAGGCACGAAGCAAATCCAGAGAGCCGATGCCGTTGTGAAACTTTTGCGTATCGGCATGGCAGTTGGGGTCGAGCACACCCTGATCGCACCGAGCGACAAGCTCGCCAGGGTTGTGAAAGAAATCGAGCATGACGGGTCTCCCAGACTGGCTGCAGATCTTCAGTGTCCGGGATCGGCAATCATCGCTCCTTGATTTGTATCAAGCCGCCAGCCAAGTGCTTGCAGAGGCCGACCATCGGTCACCACGTCAGGTAAAACATGCCCTTGGCCAGCAAGACGATGGCGACCATATGGCAGAACAGACTGCCGTGGATGAATTGCAGGTAACGAGCATTCATGCGCCCGCTTTTGAACAGAATCATGGCCACCAGAAAATGCAGGAGCACGCTCACGGCAACGACGATTTTCACCATCAGCAGCGTGCCGAACGAGGACGCCAGCGGCGTGGCAAGAGCGGGCAAGTAACGCTGCCAGACCATGCCGATCCCCGCGCCGAACAACACCAGCAACACCCACGGCATCAGCGTCCGGGCTCGACGACCGATCCCCTGCTCGACCAGCATCATCACCCTGTCGGGCAATTGCTTGCGAATGCTTTCCAGAAACAGGACCTCGAAGAACACCGTGCCGATGAAGATCAGCGCGGCGAACAGGTGCAATGTCAAAAAAACGGGATAGACCATGAGAGGGATGGCTCTGATGACTCAGCGAGAGGAACATCAATCCCATTGTGTCGCCAGTGCCGGCGAGCTCCGGCCCAATGGGAACTCGCGCGTTCATCCGCAAGGGCGCGCGAGTGTTGCTTCACAGAATACAGAGCTGCCCGCCCCACCCGTTTGACACCGATCAAGAAACGTCCCTGTCCCTGATGCGGGCTAGCCCACCTTTCAGTGGGGCGCGCGAGGAATCGTCTTGAGCAGATCTTCAGGGCTGATGTAACCGACGACCGGCTCCGCGACGCTGCCCGGTAGCGGCAGGTCAAGGATGTGGCCCTTGATCTTGCCGATCACGTGCATTTCGCAAGGTTTGCAGTCGAACTTCAACGTCAGCACCTCGTCACCGTGCACCAGTTGCATCGGCGCGACCTTGGTGCGAACGCCGGTGACGCCTTTGGCCTGTTTGGGGCAGAGGTTGAAGGAGAAACGCAGGCAGTGCTTGGTGATCATCACCGGCACTTCTCCGGTTTCCTCGTGAGCCTCGAAGGCTGCATCGATCAGCTTGACGCCGTGACGGTGATAGAAGTCGCGAGCCTTTTGGTTGTAGACGTTGGCCAGGAACGACAGGTGCGATTCCGGGTACACCGGCGGCGGATTTGTTTCGGCCTTGCGACCACCCCGTGGGTGGGCCAGCAGACGGGCCGCGGTCAGCGCTTCGATCACTTCCCGACGCAGGGCCTTGAGCTGCGAGTTGGGGATGAAGAACGCCTCGGTTGCTTCCAGCTTGATGCCGGTGGCGTGGTAGTCGGTGGTGCCCAGTTGACCGAGCAGATCACGCAGTTGCTCCAGGGCCTGCTCCGGCTTGTTGGCCAGACCGAACGGACCGTCCAGAGACACGCTGGCACTGACGCCCTCCTCGCTGGTGGCGGTGAGTTGCAGGCGCTGCTCGTCCAGCTGTGCGACCCAGGCCAGACCGATACGACGTTCAGCGGAAGTCTTCTGCAAGGCTTGCTGCCAGTTATGGTCCAGGTTGCGGCTCAGTGGATGGTTGGGCCGCAGCTTGTACATCCCGTCCGGCATCTCGTTGGGCTCGACACGGTAGCGATAGCGCTTCTGGCCATCTTCGTCGAACTCTCCCTTGGGCTCGGCGATGTTGGCGCGAAAACCCACCACTTCGCGCTTGATCTGCACGTTGAGACCGTCGCCGTTGGACAGCGGCTCAGAGGTCACCACCTGCAAGTCACGCTTGCCCACCTTCTCCACCACGCCCACTGGCAGGCCAGTGAAAGTCGGTGAATCGAAGGCACCGATGTCGACCTTGCGGTCGGTGACAAAGTAGTCGGTGCTGCCACGGTGGAAAGTCTTGTCCGGGTCAGGCACAAAGAAATGCGCGGTGCGGCCACTGGATGCGCGGGCCAGGTCCGGACGATCTTCAAGAACGTCGTCCAGGCGCTGGCGGTAGTAGGCCGTGATGTTCTTCACGTAGCCCATGTCCTTGTAGCGCCCTTCGATCTTGAACGAGCGAACGCCGGCTTCCACCAACGCGCGAATGTTGGCGCTCTGGTTGTTGTCCTTCATCGACAGCAGGTGTTTTTCGTAAGCGACGACGCGGCCCTGATCGTCCTTGAGGGTGTACGGCAAACGACAGGCCTGTGAACAGTCGCCACGGTTGGCGCTGCGACCGTTCTGTGCGTGGGAGATGTTGCACTGGCCGGAGAACGCCACACACAACGCGCCATGGATGAAGAATTCGATGGCCGCATCGGTCTCGTCGGCGATGGCACGAATCTCTTGCAGATTCAGCTCGCGGGCCAGTACCAGTTGGGAGAAGCCCGCCTGGTCAAGAAACTTCGCCCGTGCCAGGGTGCGGATGTCGGTCTGGGTGCTGGCGTGCAGCTCGATGGGCGGGATATCCAGCTCCATCACGCCAAGGTCCTGGACGATCAACGCATCGACGCCGGCATCGTAGAGCTGATGGATCAGCTTGCGCGCTGGCTCCAGCTCATTGTCATGCAGGATCGTGTTGATCGTCGTGAACACCCGGGCGTGGTAGCGCCGGGCGAACTCCACCAATCCGGCGATCTCACTCACTTCGTTGCAGGCGTTGTGGCGGGCGCCGAAGCTTGGGCCACCGATATACACGGCGTCGGCACCATGCAGGATGGCCTCACGGGCGATGCTCACGTCACGGGCGGGGCTGAGCAGTTCCAGGTGATGTTTTGGCAAGGACATATTTTTTTATCTGGTTTTCACGGTCGAGGCGCGCATTGTAGCGGCCAAATGCTTGACCGGCACCCGTGGGCTGCCAAGTGGGTCCCCGCTACCGGTAAAACAACAATTAGCCCTCTCTTATACAAATAGATAATCGCGAGCCATGGAGCTCTTCGAAAGGCCTTCATCAAAATGCGAATTCATATCAATAAACGACGTAAGCGTTACTCGATGAAATAAAGATTTAAAACGTTATAACCCTAGGTAACTTTGAAGCCCCAATAAATCACCGCCGGTCGCTAAAAGCCCGCCTCAAAAAATGTGCGAAATTTAGTGATCTAGTCTGAGTGCAAGTCAGGCTGGAGATTGCTAAATGCCATTGGCTGAAGAACGCAAACCCGAGCGTCGCAAGGAAACCCGGCTGTTCCTGTTTCTGGTCGTCTGCCTCTTCCCGCTGCTGTCGGTTGCTATCGTCGGCGGTTACGGCTTTATCGTCTGGTTTTTCCAGATGCTGTACGGCCCCCCCGGTCCTCCCAACTAACTAATAGTCTTTGCTCACGGCCTATTGGAGTCAGCACATGGACGAAGCTCTGCATATCGCCAGCCTGGTAGTGCTTGCCCGACCTGAATTGTTCGACGCCGTTAAAGCCAATCTTCGTTTGTTGGACGGCCTGGAACTTCATCAGGAAAGTCCCGCCGGAAAACTGGTGGTGGTGATTGAGGCCGTGCACGAAAGCCAGATCCTTCAACGCATTGAACAGATCAACAATCTGCCGGGCGTACTCAACGCCGCGTTGGTCTACCACGAGCTCCTCGAGCCCGAAGGAGATAGCGAATGAGCATGACCCGCCGAGCATTCGTCAAGGCGCAGGCCGCCGCCATTGCAGCCGCCGCTGCCGGACTGCCGATTGTGACCTCCGCCAGTAATCTGGTGACCGAAGCGGACATGGTCACCCTGAACTGGAACAAGGCGCCCTGCCGCTTCTGCGGGACCGGTTGCAGCGTGATGGTCGCGACCAAGGATAACCGGGTGGTTGCTACCCATGGCGACGTCAAGGCCGAGGTCAATCGCGGTCTGAACTGTGTGAAAGGCTATTTTCTCTCGAAGATCATGTACGGCGTCGATCGCCTGACCCAGCCGCTTTTGCGCATGTCGAATGGCCAATACGACAAACAGGGCGAGTTCCAGCCGATCAGCTGGGAGAAAGCCTTCGACATCATGGAAACCAAATTCAAGGCAGCCTTGAAGAGCAAAGGCCCTGAATCGGTTGGCATGTTCGGTTCCGGGCAATGGACAGTGTGGGAAGGTTATGCGGCCAACAAGCTGATGAAGGCCGGCTTTCGCAGCAACAACATTGATCCGAATGCCCGACATTGCATGGCCTCGGCAGTCATGGGTTTCATGCGCACCTTCGGTATGGATGAGCCGATGGGTTGCTACGACGACATCGAAGCCACCGATGCCTTCGTGCTCTGGGGCTCGAACATGGCCGAGATGCACCCGGTGCTCTGGAGCCGGGTCACCGACCGACGCCTGAGTCAGCCTCACGTGAAGGTGGCGGTGCTGTCCACCTTCGAACACCGCAGTTTCGAGCTGGCCGACATCCCCATGGTGTTCAAGCCGCAAACCGACCTGCTGATCCTCAACTACATCGCCAACCACATCATTGAAAGCGGCGCGGTGAACCAGGACTTCATCACCAAACACACCCGGTTTGCCAAAGGCGCTGACGACATCGGGTACGGCTTGCGCCCTGATGATCCACGTGAAATGAAAGCGAAAAATGCCCGCACGGCCAACACCTGGACGGATATTTCCTTCGAACAATATGCAGCGTTCGTCAAACCCTACACCCTGGAGCGCACCGCGAAGGAGACCGGTGTTCCGGCCGAACGGCTGAAGAACCTGGCCGAGTTGTATGCCGACCCCAAACGCAAGGTCGTGTCGTTCTGGACCATGGGTTTCAATCAGCACACGCGTGGCGTCTGGGCCAACAACCTGATTTACAACATTCATCTGCTCACCGGCAAAATCAGCGAGCCGGGCAACAGCCCCTTCTCGTTGACCGGACAGCCATCGGCCTGCGGTACCGCACGCGAGGTCGGAACCTTCTCCCACCGGTTGCCCGCCGACCTGGTCGTGACCAATCCCAAACACCGCGCCATCGCCGAAAAAATCTGGAAGCTTCCCGCTGGCACCATTCAGGAGAAGCCCGGTTTTCACGCGGTGGAACAGAGTCGCATGCTCAAGGACGGCGTGCTCAACGTCTACTGGACCCAGGCCAGCAACAACATGCACGCCGGGCCCAACATCATGCAGGAGACCCTGCCCGGCTGGCGTAACCCGGAAAACTTCGTGATTGTCTCTGACGTCTATCCGACGGTGTCCGCCCAGGCCGCGGACCTGATCCTGCCCAGCGCGATGTGGGTGGAAAAGGAAGGTGCATTTGGCAATGCCGAGCGGCGTACGCAGTTCTGGCATCAGTTGGTGAGTGCGCCAGGTGACGCCAAGTCGGACCTGTGGCAGTTGCTGGAGTTTTCCAAACGCTTCACCACCGATGAAACCTGGCCCCAGGAACTATTGGCCAAGTCTCCCGAGCTCAAGGGCAAGACCCTGTTCGACGTGCTGTTCAAGAACGGCCAGGTCGACCAGTTCCCCGTCGAGCAATTGGAAGCCGGCTACAAAAACGATGAGGCCAAGGCGTTTGGCTTCTACCTGCAAAAAGGTTTGTTCGAGGAGTACGCCCAGTTCGGGCGCGGCCACGGGCATGACCTTGCCACGTTCGACCGTTACCACAGCGAACGGGGCCTGCGCTGGCCAGTGGTCGAGGGCCAGGAAACCCGCTGGCGTTACCGCGAGGGGCTCGACCCCTATGTGGAGAAAGGCAGCGAAGTACAGTTCTACGGCTACCCGGACAAGAAGGCGATCATCTTCGCCCTCCCCTACGAGCCGCCGGCCGAAGCGCCGGACGCCGATTATCCGTTCTGGCTCAGCACCGGCCGCGTTCTCGAACACTGGCACACAGGAACCATGACCCAACGGGTCGAAGAACTTTACAAAGCGGTGCCCGACGCGCTGGTCTACATGCACCCCGACGATGCCAAAGCGTTGAAGGCACGGCGCGGCAGTGAAGTGAAGTTGATCAGCCGACGCGGTGAAATCCGTGCGCGCATCGAAACCCGCGGCCGCAACAAGCCCCCTCAAGGGCTGGTGTTCGTGCCGTTCTTCGATGCCAACAAGCTGATCAACAAGGTCACGCTCGATGCGACCGACCCGATCTCCAAGCAGACCGATTACAAAAAATGCGCGATCCGAATCGAGTTGGTCAGCGTGGCCTGAGGAGAACCGTGATGCCTTTTCGAATCCAGCCGTTGTTCCTGCTCGCTGCCATCAGCGTGGTGATCGCTGCGCCAGTCGACTACCCGCTGGATGCTCCCGCGCCGGACGGCCGCCGGCCTGGAGGAACCTTGACCCAGAGCCAGCCAGCCCCGCCCATCGCCAACGAAGAAAACAAAGACCTCAAGCGCGAACGCAATTACCCGGACCAACCGCCCACCATTCCCCACACCATTCGCGGTTATCAGATCGACATGAACGGCAACAAATGCCTGTCCTGTCACAGCCGGGCCAACAGCGCACGCACTCAAGCCTCAATGATCAGCATCACTCACTATATGGACCGCGACGGCCAGGCACTGGCGGCGGTGTCACCACGTCGATACTTCTGTAACCAATGCCACGTGCCGCAAACCGACGTACTCCCCTTGGTGGGCAACAGTTTCGAGAACATCGACAAAATACTGCAAGACGACGCCAACGCCGAGCAAAAACCTTGAGGAGGCAACATGAAAGCACTGTTCGCCATGCTCAAGGATTACTGGGGCATTCTGCGCAGGCCGAGCCTCTACTACAGCCTGGGTTTTCTGACGCTCGGGGGCTTTATTGCCGGAATCATTTTCTGGGGCGGTTTCAACACCGCACTCGAGTTGAGCAACACCGAGAAGTTCTGCATTTCTTGCCATGAAATGCGCGACAACGTATTCGTCGAGCTGAAGGACACCATCCACTACACCAACCGTTCCGGCGTACGCGCCAGCTGCCCTGACTGCCACGTGCCCCACGAATGGACCCACAAGATCGCGCGCAAGATGCAGGCGTCAAAAGAGGTGTGGGGCAAGATTTTCGGCACCATCGACACCCGCGACAAGTTCCTCACCCTGCGCCGCGAACTGGCCGAACATGAGTGGGCCAGGCTAAAGGCCAACGACTCTCGCGAATGCCGCAACTGCCATAACTTCGAGTTCATGGACTTCACTCGCCAAAGCAAGCGCGCTTCTGCCATGCACTCGACCTCTCTGGCCAACGGTGAGGCCACCTGCATCGACTGCCACAAAGGCATCGCTCACAAGCTGCCCGATATGAGCGGAGTAAAAGGCTGGTGAGGATTTACAGGTAAGCGCAATGCAGATTTGCCTGGGCTTGAAGTCCGCTCTGGCGAATCGCGCTTTGCGACAGGCGCCAAATTCGGTGCTTGACTGGGAACATCTATGAATCAGGTTGCTCAAGGTTATCCTGGCGTATGGAAACGGCGTTTGATCCAGCACCGCTCAGGGCATTCGGACAGCGCAAAGGCCGTGTATTGGCTACAGACACCGCGACTGTTTGCAGACCTGCGAATTCCCTCAACTGCACTTCCAGGTCTGGCGCTTGAAGCACTCAGTTACTCTCAACATCCGGCATTGTGTGAACAGAAAGGTTTCGCCGGGGTGACCCAAACAGACGCAGACATTTGCCAATGGCATCGCAAAATGGACTATCAGCCGGTCAGTGGTGATGAAGACATTGGACGCATGCACTTTGAAACCAGTGAGCGCCTGATAGAAACCGCTCTGGATGAAAGTTACTACGAAGTATGGGAACGCTTACCCGACTCCCTCGGAGCTTGTCGTGGGCAATGGTTGCAGGCGATGGATGAGCCGTCGCGTCAAGGCTGTCTACTATTGGCCAGGGACTATTTTCTGTTCGCCGCCAACCGTCCCACGCCGCTGACACCGGGGACTCACTTGCGCGAAACGTTCGGCCAACCCGAAGGGCTCAAGCCATTCGGGGCAGTGTTGCAGGGGTAAATGGCCGACACCGGTGCCTGTGGCTGCTGACACTCCGGAATCAGAGAGCAGGCTTTGAACGCCACCCTTGAAGCAGCAGAGGCCGGCGATGCGGGTCGTGGATTTGCCGTGGTCGCCGACGAAATTCGAGCCCTGGCCAGCCGTACGCAAAAAAGCACTCGAGACGCCATGATCACGATGGGCCGCCCCAGCGAAACAGGCCGAACAACGGGAGAACTGGCAAACCAGGCCGGATTGTCGCTGGATGCCATCAGCCTCTCCGACCTGCTTTAACGCTGTAATGCCCCTCCAACAAATCCGCTTAATCCGATCTGTTTGGTGAGAAGTTGGGAGCATTCAGGGATAAGGCCTCTGCCAGAGAACTGTACTCTGGATACTCGTTAGCCAATTGCGGAGCAATCACCTCACCATGGAGCTGTGCCCTCAGATCATCCCAACGTTGCTGCAACACGTTCCAGTTGTGCTCGTCGTAAGTCCCTTTGAATATCACTGGACGTACGTCAATACGAGGTAAATCCAGCCCCCGCGCACCTTCAGAAATGGCAGCATTCAACTGTCGACTCCAATGACTACCAACACGGTCTACCCTGCCAATCTGTTGCTCAACGACTCCTGGATTCCACTCGGGATGCATTAACACAACGGTTCGACACGCGAGATGCAAATTCAGCCCCTCTCGCCCAACCATTGATTGCGCGACAAGCACTCGAGGAAAACTGTTTTGCCGATTGAAGGCCAATTGAAGCATTCGCCGTGACGCCTGAGCAGTCCCTCCGTACATCAGTCGAGCGAAGCCGCCTTCAGGACGAGCGTATTCCTGATGAAGCTGCTCGACCAACGACTCCCAGCGTTCGGCACCAGGATCGTCCTTTTCGCCATCGACGTCCTCCGAGTCCTGGTCACCTGCGGCATCTATCAGTTGGCAAAAAGCACTCGCGACGAGTGAAGGTTCCTGATCTGTTTCGACCTCTCCAATCAAATCGGCAATAGCGCGAGCAAACGTTGCAACGGGGTGTTTATCATCACTTTTTTCGATGGCTGTAGTGTGTGCGGCACGGAATAAAAAACCGAACATACTGAGCTGTCTTTTATTGGCACCTATCGCCTGTAGTCCCCGTTCCAGAAGATCGGTCAACTGCCCGCGAAATAAATCACGACGGCGGCTCTGCTTGTCATATTGACGTTGCAGGGCTGCATCCAGCGTCGCTAAATCGATTGATGAGTTCAGTTGTCGATGGGCCGCCAACACAGCGGGCCATTCATTGGCTTCGATGGCACCATTACGCTCGCCGTGGACTTTAGTCTGAGGCCAGTGGCGCCCATCCTCGAGACGACGAAGCATTTCCCGCGCGTTGAGCAGCCCGACCAGCGCCCGCATTGGCTGAGTGAAACGCCCGAAAACCAGGGTTTTCTCACCCGCTCCGGCGGCCTCCTCGATAGCCTCTACCGCAGCGAGGATAGCCGGATGACCGAACAGGCCGTCTTGATCTTCGGCAAAGGCATTGCGCGCAACATTAAGCCACCATTGGACTCGAGCCTGGCGCTTTGCTTCGACAGGATTGACGGCTGAGATCTGGATTTCCACAGCGGCAGGTTCCAAAGTCTCCTGAACTGTCTGTGCCATCAAGTCTGCAATCCCATGACCATTGCCCAGTGTCAAACGTAGCCGTTTCGCTTCCGGGTTCTCACTTTGGCGAGAAACCAGCGACATAGCTTCGGTGGCGCAGATCGCTTCACGCCAATGAGATGGCAGGCCTTTGGTTTCGATAGCAATCTCAACCTGCGTGTTGCGATAAGCGCGCCCCTGCGTACCGGAGTGCTGTTGATAGCGAAGGACATCAGCGTCTTCCCGCTTGTCCCTGCGCAGCAAGAATGGCGACAAGGCCCTCTCGAAGCGGGCCGCAGCCACTTGGTAGGTTTCACGCACTTTAGGGCTGCTGCGCCAATGCGCTCTTAGCTCATTGACGGCTTGCGCATAGGCAGTTATCGCTGGCTGGATGGTGCTCTGCTGGAGAGATGCTGGCAGACCGATTCTATTGAGTGTCTGTTGCCACTGACTGACGTCCAACTCTACGGGTGTGGCCGTCAGGGCCAAACGCCGGCAGCTATCGGACGGCAAGATGACGCTGTCGAGCAGCCGTGACAGGCCGCTGTCCGTGCCTCGACTTTTGTGGGCCTCGTCGATAATCACCAGTTCGAAACTGCCTAGGCCCAAGCCCACAATCCTTTCCAACCAGTCCCGGAACAGGCCGTCTCTGGAGTACTCGACAGCGTTCATCGGCTGCGGCCAACTGATCGCATCCATCAACTCGGCAAGTAAGGTGCGGCCTGGATGATTGGAGCGTTCGGGTATCGCGCCAGTGATACTTTGGGCTGCCCGCCGGACCCACGTATCGTCTAATTCACGGTAGCCGTGATAGCCACGAGGGAGCCTACCCTCGATGGCTGCTCGCCACCGCGCATAGATTTCCGGCAGCAAGCTCCAGCGCCAGGACTGCGCCGCCTGCCCGAGTCGCCAATTAGTGAAGGTATGGGAAATAATCAGCGCGGACTGCGCGAACCAGGGTTTCTGTTCAGTATGTGTCTCTGCCTCCCAGGCCGACAGGTATCCCAGCAGGCTGCGCAGTATCGGTGGCGACTCAATACCACCGTCCTTCAACTCAGTCTGCCACTGATAACCCAACCCTGGTGGCACCAAGATGGCAACACGCCCTCCTGCCACCTTGACTGCTCGCGCAAGCTCCACGGCAATACGAGTTTTGCCCATGCCGACCTCATCGGCGATCACTACACCATGATTGCCAATGCGCTCAGCCAATGCTCGCAAGCTGGCGCGTTGGCCCTGATTGAGTCGTGCTGAGCTTTCACCCTCGCGCTCCGCAATCAACTGCTGTGCGCTGGCTTGTTTTTCAAGTTCCGCCGCGACGATTGCCCATCCTTGGAACTGCTGGTTCATACCGATACTCCGAATTCACTCAGCTCTTGGATTTGCCATGCAGCCTCTACGCTGCCAAGGACTTTTTCGTACAGTCGGCCCTCTGCACTGATCGAGGATTCCGCATACTCCGGGCGGAATGACGCCTGCCTGAGGGGGCTCAGAGGGTTGAGGCCCAGTTCAAGGAACTCGGCAAGCAAAGAGCAATCAGCGGCTTGAGTCAGGCTTTGTTCGAGGCGAGCGCACCAAAGAGTCCAATCGCAGGCCGGGATCGCGGTCTGTTTCGCAGCGATGTTCTCGATCAGCTCCATCATCTGCCGAACGGGATAGCTGGCCGTACTACATTCGTAGCCGGCAGCCATCTCCAAAGTCATGCTGTTTTTGTCTTCGAATGCATCCGGCAGGTCTTCTGCATCCGGCAGACGCGGAAAGCCCGCCAGCTGCATCCAGACATCTCCTAATTCGAGCGCAGGCATGCTGGTGGCAGCGAAACGACCAAAGCGATCGATAACAGGCACGATGGCCACATGAGTACCCGAGCCGGTCGTCCAACACACTTGTACTTGCCGAGGTCGATCGGCGAACCAGATAAATCCCTTTTCAGGGTCTCGCTTGCAAGGCTGTTGCAACGGGTCGAGTAGCGAAAACTCGACTTCTGTTTCATTTGTCGGTAATAGCCAGCCGCTGTCGGTAACGTCGGCACCCTCCCAGAGCAGAAAGGACACCGGTGCAGCCAGCGTGAATTCCTCGCCAATGATCATTTCATTACCCGATGCGAGTTTGTCCGGGCATTGATTCAATTTCGACGTCCATTGCACGGGCAAGTAATTGCCGATGACTTCTGTCTCGGGGAGACCCTTGCCTGAGGACCACCGAAGTGCACCAGGAGCGAACACCACACCAGCCTCCAGATTGCCGCCATTCGCTGACATCTTGCGAGTAAAACCCTGCTGTGTAAGGTTGCCTGAACCCAAATAGACCCAGGCACTGCTGGCATAATCAGAACCGCTACGTTGGTTGGCACTGAAAATAAATTTGGCGTGCAACGTACGCTGTAGCGCCGAATTAAAAAAATCTGGCTGCCCGGCTGCACGCACGGTCAATCCGTAATCGGTCAGGGCATCCAGCGTCAGCGCAACACCTTGGCAACTTTGCGGATTGACGAATAGATCGATTTCGGCGCTGGCCGTCAGCAATCGTGGCCCGTCGGTGTTGCCACGCAAGGTCTCGATTATGCGACTCAGGACTGACGGAACTACCGGCCCGGCCGTGCAAGCTTCATAAAAGCCGGACCCCATGGCCAAATAGTTGCGTGCGACGCCGCTACCTGTGGCCTCGACCAATGTCGGCAACTGCGTCAACAGGGATTGCTTACGGTTGTCGAAAAATCGACCCGATTGCTTGCCTGCGACCTTCTTGGCGCGGGCGATCCAATCTTCGAAACGTTGAGTGGACTCAATCAGTGCCGCGCTTGCCTGCAATGCTCGAGCATCGAAGTACGTGCGTAACCAATCCAGCATCGCCCAGGCGTGCGTAATATCGGCGCAGGCGAGCACCACGGAGTCATCGGGTTTATTCAGATCCTCGCTACTCAGGTCAAACTGCCAGGCCAGATCCAGACTTTCTTCCAGGGTTTGGCGCGTCCAGTTGCCTGTAGAAACCAGTAACCGTAGACACCACTGGCCCGGTCGCGACAGATGCCGGTAACCCAACAAGGCAACCTTGGCATGCAGTAGATTGAACGGTAGTTGTTGAGAGCTACTCAGCAGGTGCATGAGGCCTGGCACTTGAACCGGCGTAATCTGCGGCTCTCGTGGGTCAAGCATCAAAGCCAGTGAGACACCTCCCTCGTACGCTCGCTGATTGGGCATGCGACCGGTAAAACGCTCAATGGCATCATTCATAAAGCTATCATCGGCCGAAAACCCGCAAAGCCAGCCAAAGCTGCCCTCAAAGCCTTCAGGGCTTTCGAAACGTTGGGCCAGGGAAACAGGTGCAAAAGTACTCATACAGCCTCCATAACAGTATCAGTCGTCATGGCGCCAGCCAGCCAATCCCCCAATTCGCGCTTCAAGTCCAGATTAAGCCGATACATCTTTGCGACGCGGTGTGAGATACCCGCAGGCAGTTGACCGTCAAGGGTATCGTGCCCATCGTCCTCTGAGCCGAACGCCGCTTCTGCCACCGACAAGGGCTGATACCTGAAAGCCGCACCTGGCAGAACCAATTGCCCCCTGAGGCGTAAGACCCGAGCATCGCGGTCGACCAGATGGGACAGCAGACGTGAGGGGTTCGGTTCAGCACACTCACGGCAAAAGGTATTGGCCACGTCCTCCTGCAAAGAGCGGTGCCCTTGCGCAAGAAAATTCCGTGCGTGGCGCTGAAGTTTGGTAATAGCTTGCTCGACCAGTAAAGGCAGCGGAGCATCGAGACTCCATTTCTGGCTGCCTGAATTACCGATATGAAGTTCAAGCTCATCCAGCACACCAATGGCACTGTCTCGTACCCGGAAAAACAGAGCACCACTCTGCAAATCTTTCCAATGTTCAGTACTGACCTGTTCAGGTCTATCCGCCCAGGAGAATGCAATCAAAGGTTCGCGCTGTATTGATTCGACCCAAGCTAACACTGCCTGACGACGACGTTCGTCCTGTCCATCGCCATGGTCGAGTCGAGTTCGCAGAAACGAGGCAGCACTCTCGGACAGTGGTTCTAACGGCGATAGCACCGCACGCAACCCCAAGGATGAGGTGACTTTTGCCGGCCTGCCTGCAGCCCAATCGATCAACGTCCCCAACAAGCCACTGTAACCAGAACATGCAGCGGCAATAAACGCGTGTCCCAACGATGTGCAACGAAAGGAGTTGAAACGCTCGCCTGCAGCCTCTGCCAACCCCAACGCAAGAAGCGGCTGCAACGTAGCCATACGCATTGGCTGAGTAACATAAAAACCGGGCTTGCGCGCTGCCTTGAAGCTGAATTCTTCATTGGTTTTCATTTTCTCGGAACCACGTAAACGCTCATCGGTGCGCCAGCCATTCGACTTGAAACCAAGCCAGCAACCTAGAGCCTCTACGGCATTGGCAGTCTCGATATTCTTGATCACTTCGCCTTCCCCACGCACGGCCTGAGCGATCGCTACGCCCAAGACAGCATGGAGTAATTGCTTGCCATACCAGACGCTCCCCATACCAGGAACCGCCAGGTCATTGAACTCACGCACAGCTGCACCGATGCCAAGCGTCCTTGTCCGCCGCTCGCTACCCAGCTGCTCCGGTCCGAGTAAGCCCCAGGAAAAATTGGTCATCCGTTTCCTCGCATCATTGAACATCGTTGAACATCATTTACATCGCAGGAACCTGCGAGGCCGGATCGCCAACCTAGCGGCCACTCACACTCCAACCAACCCCCTCAAGCATTTAGAAACATCACCACTTCAATGGCACGACGCGGTGACACTGGGTAACCCATTTTTTCGTTTATCGAGGAATGAAAGTCTGGAAACCGCTTGTCTTCTCGAAGCTCATTCAACAAGTCCAGGTACTTCAAATAAGCACCCGCATTGTTCACTCTGTACTGATGAGCTGCCTGACCATGAATGAATCGATAAATTTTCGAATCCCAAATAGCGAAAGCGTCGGGATTAACAAAGTGCAAAAGCTTGGACGCTCCAACCACTGAGTTGTTGACCAGAGCCGCTAGATTGGCCATTTCGCTTTCGCTCAAGACCCCTTTGGTACGCGCTTTGTTGAGTAAGTCAGCTCCTTGCTGCAAGGTCAATTCAGCCGTTGGATACAGATCCAGGATGGTTGGCATCCAGCCGTACACAATGTGCGCACCGCAGACAAAATCTCTCTCTGTCAATGCCGCCCCCGTCTGTAATTGCCCGAGAATATGCGGGTAAGATCGAATGTAGGACTTCTTACGGTCTACCTTCGTCTGAGGCTCCAACAAAAATATGTCCTGCATTGGTTCAAGCTCCTGAGTCATGTGATTCGTATTTAGATAAAACGGGTCTCAAAGGGCAAATCAGTCAAAACCAAATTGCCACTATCTCGTCAAGCCAAGTCGCCAGATCCAGAATTCTGGTCAAGTTGGCTATTCCCCTCACCAACGCAAGTTCGCTGAGAGTACTTCTCGATGCAAAGCTGCGCCGCCCGTTTGAGCGGCGCACTGTCAGCCATGCTGACTGTCGCGCGTCATTGATCCACTCTTAACCACCTTACAAAGCGTATTCACCAGCGACATCTCCTCTGGTGTCTTGCAGCGGATGGCTGTCAAGGCTGGACTGGCTATCACACAGGCCAAGGTTTTGGCTCGACTGATTGCCACATTCAAGCGGTTTTTCGAGTAGAGGA
Organism: Pseudomonas sp. GM60; assembly: GCF_000282415.1. Classification (NCBI taxonomy): domain Bacteria; kingdom Pseudomonadati; phylum Pseudomonadota; class Gammaproteobacteria; order Pseudomonadales; family Pseudomonadaceae; genus Pseudomonas; species Pseudomonas sp. GM60. The sequence continues at coordinate 58,861 of NZ_AKJI01000086.1, read as the reverse complement.
AAGCAATATCTCGAGGTAGATAGTCTTCGTTCGAGGTAGCCATCGAAACGATCACAATCTCGGCTTCTTGCCCCTGGAACTTGTCCACAGTCCCTACTCGTGCTCCTGCCGGTAGCTCTCGCTTTAGCAATTGCACATGAAGGTTATAGGGTGCGACAACCAATATATTGTCCACTTCGACCCGGTGCCTCTCGCCGTCTTTGTCTACATAAGTTTGACCAAGGAAATAACCGTAGAGATCGCTGACGACAGCGGCCTCTTCTTCCGAGCTTTGGCTATTGGCATCGTGCTCCACTGGCCAAAAATACAGCCCACAATCAGGTATTTTCGGACGTTCGCCATCCAGTATCAGGAGCTGCCGCTCGGTTCCTGGGGCCGACGCTAGTTGTCCGTCGTACACCGCTTCAGAAATAAAGGAACACACTTCAGGGTGCATGCGCCATGTCTGTGCCAGAAACACCCCGCGATCCGCAGGAATCGTGGCCACACCATCCAGCAGATAATCCAGGATCGAATCGCCTGAGCGCCCGGGGTGCACACCCTTAATCGGTTGCGATAATTGCATCTGATCGCCCATCAACACCAAATTGCGGGCTGACATCCCCATCGCAACGAGATTGGCCACGCTGACCTGCCCGGCCTCGTCAATGAACAGATAATCCAACGCCTCACTGAAAGCTTCATCTGCGAAGAGCCAAGCGGTACCCGCAACAAGGCGCGCTCCCGAGTTCCATGCGGTCAACAATTTTGCGTTGTCCTCCTGGGATGTGATGCACCGCCCGGAGAAGCGGGTTTCCTCGGCCCCGCGGGTGGACTTTTTCAAACCGACAAAACTGAAACCTGCTGCGTCAGCGCAGGTTTCTACAGCCGCAAGCAAATTATTGATGGCGTGATGAGAGTTAGAGGTAATCCCGACGCGCTTACCGGCTTGCAGCAGATCAAGGATCAGGTGAGAACCCGTGTATGTTTTACCGGCACCTGGGGGCCCTTGAATGAACAGGACGCTATGGTCAAGGTTACGCACCACCTGCTTGATTGCGTCGAGAGGGGCCAGTGAAGTCGCAAGAAGAGCTGTTCCGGCCTCCAACCCAATCACTTTGGGTGAACGACGAAACAAAAAGTCGTCTACCGCTTTAAAACGCTCACCACCTGCCAGAACAGCATCGGCGTAACGGAACAATGCCTCGCGGATAACCTTGGTATTAACTGGCCCACCGGGCCCCATATCGAACGCTACGGGAGGCTGACTCTCGACCGTGGCCTTGAAGGTCGCCAATAGGTTTTCCATGTCCAATTCATGTAGCGTAATCGTGTTCAGCGTTTCGACCACCCTCCCCTGAGACCCCGCATGCAACTTGGTCTCCTGCTCGGGAAAACGGTATTGATAAAGAAACGAACGCTTTTCCGGTACGGGTGGTTGCGCCGTGCGCGCCAGTCCAGCCAGGCTCTCAATGTCCTCAAGAAGCTCTTCACTCGCCATGTCCTGACGCTTGAACATATCCCACCACACAGGCTTCTCTGTGCGCCGATGAAAATCAAGCAACTGGAAAACCAACCCTCTGACAGCCGCCTCGTTATCCCACTGAGATCCATCCTCCGGAAACTGACCAACAAGGCGCTGACGATAATTTTCCAGGCGTATCTCCTGTTCGCTGGCCCCTACGGCAAGAGGATCATTTTCAGCCTCGACGGCTCGCACAATCGTCGCGTCAAAACCGCCGCCAGCGGGCTTGATCGCAAGCAACCAGTTTCGCAGCAAGTAAGTGGAGCGCACATCATCCTCGTTGTAGCGCTCAATGGTTTCCAACAGCTCTGGATCACCGCTCTGCTTCCAACGCTCATAAAACACAATGCTCGCGCCGGCGCTGGTCACCTCGCCAACCCGTTTTTCCATGTAGAAATGCTCGATGTACTTGATCGAGTAGCTCGGTTCGGAAACGCGTACCGCCTCCCGCACCACCTTATACAGATCGATCAACTTGCCGTTACGCAGCAACCAGTCGACTTGAACCTCACGAGTGCCATGCTGGCTCATCAAGCGTTTGATCGCCGTCTCTTCGTAGCTGGCGTAGTGATAGATATACGCTTGCGGATAACGCGCCAAATGCGTCATCAAAAAGTCGATGAAGGCCTCGAACGCTTGTTTCTCTTCCTTACGAGAGTGCCCCCAAAATGGCAGGAAGCGTTGACTCCCTGACTCATCAATGTACAAGCCAAACAAATACTCCAAACCACCTTCTTCGAGCGGATCACCCTCCATATCAAAAAACAGATCGCCTTCCGCTGGCTCAGGCATACGGCCGAATCCACGCAGCCCAGCCTGCGGAGGCAACAGTTCATAAATAGGTGTATCGCTATGACGGCCCCGGTGTTGCAAACGGGCTTGATGCCTCAATTTATTTAAGGACTCTGCGTTAAGCTTGGGAACTGAATTACGTTCCGCAGAGTTGGCCAATTGTTCCAAGGTCTGGACACCGGCGCTTTGCAGTTTTTTGATCTGGGACTTGCTGATATTAGCGACCGCCGACAAATGATCATCTTGCTCGCGTTGAATGGCACATCGGTCGCGCCATCCGCAAAAGCGGCAATGGTCACAAGGGTCAGGATACGTGGTTGACGGTTGTGGAGCAGAGACGAAAGCGTCGAAGCGCCGAAGAACCTGATCAAGATAATCCGAGTAATCTGCCACGCGAAATGGCCGTTCGCTACGCGCTGCATCACCGAGCACAACATGCATGAAATGAGGACGAACGCCTTGCAATGGAACCAGCATCTGTGAGTACAGCGCTAACTGGACAATGAACTTCGCTTTTGGTGTTTTAGCCAGTTTGGTATCTATCACTTCGTAGCTGTGATCACCAAGAGCTGAGGGCAGTGATACCTTTCGGAAAAAGTCGGCATGGCCGACAAAAACACCTTCCTGTAACGTCGCCTGGAAAATGATATCGGCACCGGCCTGCATCGCTTCCCGTGTCAACTCGACTTTCCTTGAGATAGACCGCGCGCCACTCGCAGCGATATCGACAACGACGGGATACTCGAGCTTCAACCATTCAAGATAGGCCGCCTCATGCTCAAGGCCCTTTTCCTGAATCAGGCGATTTTCTTCAGTTTCTGGTGCCCTCTCCATTGGCGATACCAGGTGGGCCATATCGAGAGCCGTCAGGTGCTCGCACTCCAGAAAACCACAGAGATCAGAAGCTGAGTAAAGCCGAACACCATCGACGATTTGCATACACACTTTCCCTTGCAACGAACTGCCCCTGCATGGCGAGGCGCCCATCGTATGGAGTGCCAGAAGGCTACAACCCCATCTACAAAACCTGGTGAGGGAATTACTGCACAAGCGATAGTTTTCTCTGGAGTTGCTCGACATGGGCTCGTTCAGCCCGTAATCCCGAGGTCAATTCCTTCCTTTCCAACTCCAGCTGTCGAATGACTGAGCCGACGTTGTCCAAGAGGTTGCGCAGCACCGTCAACTCCCGCTTTTGCACGTCGACATGCTGCCATTGCAACCACAGCAATAACGCCATGATCACCACCACGAGCATGGCACCTCCCATGCTCAGCCAGTACAAGCTCATCGCATTCATTTTGTGACTTCCTTCGCTTGTTCGACAACAACAAGATATGTAGCCTTTTATGACACGTCGATAATGTTTGCCTGTACAGGTAAACAAATGGAACAGGTACCCACCCGATGAAACGCAAGCAGCAGCTTAATCAAATTCGCTGGGATCTGGCATTACGCTACCGACTCATCGAGACCATCGCCTGGTGGGAAGGCCGCCTGACTACTGGTCACCTGATGCAAAGCTTTGGCATCAGTCGGCAGCAAGCCTCGAAAGACATCAACACCTACTTGACCGAACATGCGCCTAAAAACCTTACATATGACAAGCACCTGAAAGGCTACAAGCCAAGCAAAGTCTTCAAACCGCTATTTATTGATGGCAGTGCCAGTGCTTACCTGCACTTACTCAACCAGAATCGTGAACGTGCTGCGCATATCGAAGGACTGGCCTTGGCTTATGCGCATACTGAATTGCTCCTCATCCCAGATCGCAGCATTCGCCCCGAAATCCTTCGACCGATATTACAAGCCTGTCGTGAAGGTCTACGCCTTGAAACCGACTACGTGTCCTTGGCCAACCCCAATCCGGAGACACGCGTAATCGTGCCGCATACGCTGGTATTTACTGGGATGCGCTGGCACGTGCGCGCTTACTGCGAGAAGAACGGTCACTACCGAGACTTTGTCCTTAGTCGCTTTCGCGGCGACCCGGATCTGATTCATGCGTCCGAAAAAAAACGGGAAGACGATGCGGATTGGATGGCCGAAATAGATGTTATTTTTGAGCCTGATCGAAGGTTAAAGCCTGAGCAAAAACTAATTATTGAGGCGGACTACGGTATGCAAAACGGTCAACTGGTGATACGTACCAGAGGGGCGTTGGTGCAGTACATCTTGCAGCGCTACCAGATTGACCCCACGAAAATACAGGCCAAAGCAGCGGCACAACAGATAGTGGTGGCAAATCTAGAAGAGCTTGGGCACTGGCTTTACGCCTGATGAGTAAAACGCATTCTACGCAGGACCCGCAGCTCCTTCGGTACCCACGCTTGCTGCACGAGCGTGCGGTAACGTAGAGGTCTGCGAGACCTACTGCTGAACGTCAAATCACGCTTAGCCCTCTGAGAACCAGCGTCGTAGCCAGTACCAGGGTAGAGCCGGCAAGGGTCGCCAGGAGGCGATTAGTGCGCGATGAGTATCGAGCAAAGCTGTTTTCCTGAACCGCCAGCCGCTCCTTGAACACCAACAACTCCTGCTCCAAGACCCCAATGGCCTGATCGCGTGCCTGATCACTACGGCTGCTTGTTTGTAAGTTCTCCAGGATGGCTCGAATCGCGTTGTCTCGTTTCTCGCCAAGCATTTTTTGCTCACTGAGCTGCCCGCTCACGCAGGCCAGTTGCTCAGCATTTTGGGTCAATGATGTATCGACCGCCCCCAGATGCAACTCCTGGCGTGAGATGACCTCTGCCTTGGCCGACAAAGCGGACTGTATCGCTTCGATATCATTGCTGTTGCGCTCAATGATTTGTGCCCGTTCCAGATCGACACGACCGTTTTCCTGCAACTCCAGCAGAATGGTTTGGATAGTGTGATTTTGTCGCTCGTCAAGGGCGCTTTTTTGGTTTAGCAAAGCGTCGATGCTGGCCAGGCGTTCGGTCTTGAGTTCAAGCGCGGTCTTGATTCTGTCGATGTCTTGACTTTGCTGTGCATCCAGAGCGTCCTTCATCGATAGGGCACTTTTGACCTCATCGATATTATGTTTATTGAGCTCAATACGATCTTGGGTAGATTTCGAGCCTTCAGCGATTTTGCGGAAAATGGATTGGGCTTTGTCCGCAAAACTCTGGCCAGTTTCCGAAAGCTCCTGGAAACGGCCTTCACCGTCAGTCCAGCCCTTTTTGGCGCGTTCTTCCAGTTCGCAGATCACCGCTGCAAGGAACGAATAGCTCATTGTGTTGAGGGTGATGACTTCTTGAATCAAGCCCAGCATGAGGTCGTTGATTTTGTTTTGAGACTTGGAAATGCTCACCAAATCGGTTTTAGCGCTGGAGAAGGTACTTTTGAACCAGCCTCGATTTTCAATAACGCTGACATGATCGCTGGCGTTTTCGATGCTTAACTCAATGTCTTTGATAACGTCTAGAAGACCTGAAGCGATATTGACTGGGGTCAGATCTTCCTTGGTGATCAGCTCTTGCATGCTCATTAAAATAACTCCAGTAAATCATCCAGGCTGTTTACAGAACTGCGGTAGTCGTCTAAACGTTTTTGCGTTACCACTTTGGCGTCTTGTACTTCGAGCCAGTCGTTTTCGAATTGCGCCCGCATGAATTGAGTCGAGACGATCATGTGGCTGTAGGCCCCATCGATCATCAATACCGTTTGTTTGACTCTCAGAAGGCTCACGCTTTGACCTCGATGGATATCGGCGACTTCCTTGTTACGAAAGGCGATACCACTTTTTAACCGGTCAAAGGCCAGCACGGTGAAAAGCGTCAGGGCGCCGGTAATCACACCGGTAATCACTGGGGCCATAGTCGAAGCAAAGGGCAACAATAACGGTACGGCTTCCAGCGCCTTCTGGATCACTTCCTCAAGCGCGATTCCTAGACACAACGCGACTGTGCCTGAGAGAATTTTTAGCACCTCCATTGCTACATCACCACGAGCCATGCCCACCGGAGGGGAAACAATTACCTTAATCGCCCGAACAATTGAAAGGATCGCCTCTCGGAGCATGCGTACAACATTTTTTGCCGTTGTGACAAATGAGTTAATGATTAATGTGATCAGGTTAGAGAGAAAGCCTGTTAGACCCGCGCTAACGCCTTCTTTCAAGTATTCGGCCCATTTCAACTTGATTCTTTCGTAGGTCGACTTGATTCGCTCTTCAGCCAGAGTCAGCAGCGATTTGGCCCCATCAAAACCTTCCTTAACCAGATAACGCACGTCCTGAATCAAGCCCTCGATAAGGTCTTTGAGCAACAAGCCCAGGATTTGCCGAAGGACAAGCTTTCCGGCGGCGGCGCTACCTTCGACTAGCAATTCACCCACTTGCTTGTCGAAGACTGCCTTTTTTTGTACACCGTCCACTGCTTTCTTGGATTTTTCGTAGGCTGTGTCTATCGCCTGTTGATCCAATTCGTAATATTCGGCGTTGGTTTTGGTCGAGTCCTGACTGTTTTTTCCGGAGGCCCACTCTTTCAGATCGGACTCTTGTTTTGAAGAGTTCATATTGAAAGACGTCAGGACAACGTTTTCTTCTTGCGTTGCCGTCGCCACACGTTCCTCACGCGTTTGTGCAAGATGACCACGCGCAGATCTTTCGACTTCGCTGGCACTTGTGACGTGATCCCGGGCGGTCATTCTTGGACCTTCGGCAAACTCCGTCTCGGGCTTCTTGTAGGCGTCGTAAAAATTGCCGTCGGCGCTACTCATGTCTGAGTGGGCAGCGTTCATCGCTGCATCATAGTCCTTGCGCTGAAATGGTTCCTTTTGGGCGTCCTGCCAATTCTCATAACGCTTTTCGTCTGCGTCGTTGGCGACGACGCCCTTTTCGAAATTATGCAGCGACGTAATGGCTCCCCCGTCACGATCCTCGAACATGGCTCCGGTCAAACCGAAAGGCCCCATCAACTGATCGATCATCATCTTTTGAAACGAATCGATGAAGTCTGTTTGCTGCTGCCCACCCGGTGTGGCATTTATGTCCCGAATCAATGCCTCAATATCCGCATCGATTTCGATAATCATTTCTTGAGTGCCGTTCTGCATTGCAATGATCTCAAAATGCCATATACGTAACGATAGTCAAAGGATCGTCCTGGTGTCTAGCACTGTTCTTGGTCGTTTTGAGCATCCTGCGAATGACATCAATCACAAAACCGAGCCTGCCACCGGCCTGACCTTCAAATCACCAACTGAACCAGATACTGGGTGTACTTTTCTTACCTTCACTCAAGACAGTGAGCTCGTCTCAAACAGTGTTTATCTAATGGTATGCACAGGTCGCTAAATCGTCGGTGCTGTCATGGTCTCGGGGGGAGACTTAGAAACCACAGTCAGTCCCTTGCAACGATGCCCGGTTGATGGACAGTTCATTTTTACGCGGTCAAAACGGCCCGTGGCGACCAACTGGTCGACCACTTGCGTTTCCGCTTGCATCTGGTTTTTTTGATGAGCTCCATTGGTTCTGATCCAGTAATCCAACGAGTCCGGCTTCTTGTGATCGGTCAACCCTGCCTTGACGGGACCCAACACCATGGAACCACCCAAGGCCTCAACTTTTGAAACCAGAGCATCAATGCTGAATGAGCCGCCGTCTCTCAACGTAATCATCACGCTTCCTTAATTTTTTTATCCAATACACAGTAGAAAACTGGGGACCATCACTGGATATCCAGGCCAAACAATCGAAGCCCCCTCACTTGCCCTAAATCAACGCTATAGACTCTCAAAAGGTTCTCGCAGATCTTCGGCATACGATGCCCAGAACAAACGCATACGCCCCTGAGGATCCGGCATGTACATCGCATCCTCGTAAAAATACTCCAAGGCATCAGCAGCTGCTGCATCACCACCGAGCGCCGCTCGCTGCAACCAAAAAAGCCCCTTTGAGACCTGACGCGATACGCCATTACCCTCCAGATAACTCTTCCCAAGGCGTGCATACGCCGCAGTGTCGCCTGCACGAGCGGCTTTTCGATACCAGCGAAATGCCTTCCGGTTATCGGCCTCAACCCGTGAAGCTACACAATTGCCCTCTCGATCCCGCGCGTCATAAAGCCACGCGACTTCAAGAGCAGCCTCGCGGATCCCTCCTTTAAATGCCTTTTTCAGCCACCGCTGGGCCAGTTTCTCATCCATGTCGACGCCTATCCCGTAGGTATATAGCTGCCCTAGATTGAAAAAAGCTTCTGGCAGATCGTCCGCTGCCGCTAGCCGGAAGAGGTGCAATGCAATCGATGGATTCGCGATCAACATCTGCCCATCCAGCCATAACCAGCCGAGGTCATTCAGAGCATCTGCATCATGTTCGAGTGCGGCTTGTCGAAGCTGCGCGTACAACATTAAAAAAGGTTCTCGCGCCAAGGCCGCTTTTAAAGGATTGATGGCCTTCACCTCAGCGTATGACGCAGCCCCATGACACGCATACATCTCCATAATTCTCAGGGTCGGCATTCCCAATCCTGCCCCCAGACCGTCACGCTCACTGGGTTCTCGGAACTCAAGCACCTCAGGCTCGGGCAAAAAAGCTTCAAGTATGTTGACGACATTAGCTGGCTTGACCATCGCCATTTCTCGACTCCGACTTCGCATTGAATTCTCAAGACGAATCATCCACCCTCTGAACGACAAGTTGTGTCGCCATCTATGGGTAGTTCAAATGTCAGGAAAGCGTTTGGAAGAAAAGTTTCGCCTGGATCTACTCCTCGCCATGATCCCTACGCTGAGCGGCACAGCGACGGTGTCGGGCCTGCGCGTGGCACAGTTCCAAGAAAGACTTCGAGCCCAGGCGATAGAGGTCGATGACCGGACCATTCAACGCAACCTCAAAGCGCTGCTTGACGATAAGCGCTACGGTATCAAGCGAAAAAAAGAAGGCCGGGAATACGTCTACTGGGCCGACAAGGAATTGTCGAGGTTTGTGCTAAAACCCAGCGACGCAATGAACTTGATCATGGTCATCGACCACGCCCGCCCCTACACCAGTCGCACGCTGGGCGGTAATCTTCAGGAGTTGTACGAGCACGCTCAGGCGATTTTGAACAAACATTCCCACCGGATGTATGACTGGACCAAGAAAGTAGTCAGCAACACTCGCTTCTTGAATTTACAACCGGGCCTGGTAGAACCTCAGGTCTTTCAAACTATCCAGGAAGCTTTGCTGGAAGGGAGCATGCTGGATGTGCTGTACCAACCACGCGGCGCACTGCACCCCAAGCCTTACCGGTTGACTCCTTTAGGACTGTCCTTTCAGGACGCCAACATATACCTATCGCTCGTCGTTGACGGCAGAGACCCGGTCGCACCTTATGCTTGGCCGGTACACCGTTTCAAATCCGCTAAAGCCGCTGGGTTTGAGCCTGCTCAAGTGCCCGCTGATTACGACATCCGCAATACCCGTTCATTGAAAAGCTTGATTGGGCTGGAGGACGAACAGCCCATCCAGCTTGAGTTGCTGGTCGATGAAAAGATGTTTCAGCGCCTAAGCGAAAACTCGCTCAGCCCAAATCAACAACTGTGCCCCCATGATTCCGAACGCTGGCATCTGAGTTGCGAACTGCACTTGAGCCAAGGCTTACGCCTCTGGATTTTGAGTCAAGGCTCAAGCATAGAAGTCCTCAAACCTGTAGGACTCAGACATGAAATCCATGCTGAAATAGAAAAGATGACAGCTCGGTATAGAGCGCAAGGCCCACATTCCTAGCGCTGTCTGGCTCATCCAAATCAAGGGCCGGCATATGGAGAAAAATCGCTCGAAAACAGGGCGTTTTGCAAGGCAATCTGACATGCGAAAAAGCCGAAAAAGGGAGAGAAACATCAGACAGGATTGGTGCCAAAGGCAACGCGAAAAGGGCCAATAGCGGCGTGAACTCACAAAATGCGGGAATATTTTTAGACATGAAAAAGCCCAACCTTTCAGATTGGGCTAAGTCATTGAAATATATGGTCGGGACGGAGTGATTCGAACACTCGACCCCTAGCACCCCATCTCCTTTTTTATACTTCTTGAAAGCTTCCACAATTTTACTCTGGATTTTTCTAAGCTAGTATTTACTTGAGCTCCAGCGATGTTCTGCTCTACAAGAGTCCAGTAACGTCCATCAAGAGCCGACGTTTTTGTGGGGGTAAAAGTAGGGGGAGTCCATTTCATGGCCAAAATTACCATCAAAGAACTCGAGTCACTGACCGTCAATGATGCCGGCAGGATCCTCCGGGAGGATGGCAATCTCGCCGGGCGAATCTCAGTCCGCAAGGACGGTATTTCGGTCAGCTTTTTCTATCGCTATCGCTGGGGCGACCAAAATAAAGAGTACGCCTGTGGAACCTGGCCGCGCAAATCCCTGACGGACATCCGCAAGGCGCGTAACCAAGCCCGCGCGCTCATCGATGAGCAGATCAATCCCAACGAGCATAAGAAAACCGCCAAGGCACAGGCATACGCCGCGGCTAACGCAGAGGCCGAACAAGTAAAAACGACGAAGGTGCAAACGCTGACCGTCCGGGATCTGGCCAGGGCGTGGCTGCTGGATGGCGTCGCGCGTAAAGACGGCAATGCCGAGTTGCAACGACGCTTTAACAAGGACCTTTTGCCAGCACTCGGCAGGACCGCAGTGAGCAGCGTCTCCGAACACGATGTTCGGGCGCTTATCCGTTCCGTGGTCAACCGCGGCGCTCACCGACAAGCCATCAGTTTCTTCGCCGACCTCACTCAGATGTTTAACTGGGCTAGAAAGCGCCAACCTTGGCGGGTGTTACTGGTTGAGGGTGATCCGACTGAACTGGTCGACATCTCCCCGTTGATCCCTGCCGACTACGAGGCAGAAAGAAGCCGCATCCTTTCGCCGGCGGAGCTGTTGGAATTGCACAACCGCTTCCAACAAATGACCTTCGAGTACAACGCCCTCCCCGCTGGTCAAAAATACGATGGCATTCGGCCGTTGAAAAAAGAAACTCAACTCGCGCTGTGGATCAGCCTGGGCACCTTGTGCCGAATTGGCGAGTTGCTGCAGGCCGAATGGAAAAATGTCGATCTGGACCGACAGACCTGGTTCCTACCCAGTGAAAACGTCAAAGGCACACGCGGCAAGAAACAGGACCACCATGTCTTCCTCTCCCCCTTCGCCCTGCATTTCTTTCAGGAACTCAAGACCCTCACGGGAGACTCCCAGTGGTGCTTTCCAAACAAGCAGGATGATGGGCATGTGGACTTAAAGGTAGTGAGTAAACAGGTCGGCGATCGCCAGGCCCGGTTCAAAAACCGCAAGGCCCTCTCAAGACGGCGTCACGACGACACGCTGGTGCTTGCCGACGGCCAGAACGGTGACTGGACGCCACATGATCTGCGCCGCACCGGCGCGACCATGATGCAGGCTTTGGGGGTCAGCCTGGACGTCATCGATCGCTGCCAAAACCATGTGCTGGCGGGTTCTCGTGTCAGGCGCCATTACCTGCATCACGACTATGCCGAAGAGAAGAAGTGTGCCTGGAATCTGTTGGGCGATCGACTCAGCGCCGTGTTGTCCTCCACCTACGAGCATCCGCCAGCAGAATCGATGATGTCTTTTCCTGCGTGTACTGCGACTGTTTTTTTACCGCCCTCTTAAGTCGGTGTCTTTAGTGTTGAGTCCTCATAGTTGCGCAAACATCGCCGAGCACGTTCATGAGCGGCAGAATTCGGTCGCTCGTGATTGACCACAGTCTACCCGTTGCAGTCAGTCGGCTAGCTTAGAATAAATTTGCTCACTTCCTCGCGGATGGGGATTATCCACGCTGAGTCGAAGCAGATCCGGCTCATCCCCCACCGGGAGAACCCAATCTTTTCTTATGAGTAAAGTCGAGGTACCGAGCAACACGCTGCCTGTACAGTGACAGCACAGAACAAGGCAATTACAATTTGATTAACATCTAGCGACTTGAGCGATTGAATACCCCATGGAAAGCAAGACTGCGCGCCTCACTGTGCTCATTGATCCCGTCAAGAAAAAAGCCTTCGAGGAACTCTGTGCAGCACAAGACCTGACACCTTCTCAGGTGGTCCGTCAACTGATTCGTGACTACCTGAACACCCACGGCGCCAGCTATTCGACCAAGAGTAAGCATGCCGCCAGTACCAAGTCATAACCTGACACGGGCGGTAAGCCTCTAGAGGGTCGACGGACCCTCTGCAAGACTGACCGCTTTAGCCAGCGCGGTGTTGAAGTCGGCGTGGTAATGCTCCGGGCCGATTTCTTGCAAGATTCCCACCCTATCGAGCTTGTTGAGCACCTTCGTGTTCGCTTCGCAGAGTTTCACCACGATATTGCGCTTGTGCAGTTGCTGAATGACCTCCTCCAGCACCTGCAAGCCAGTGATATCCATAAACGGTACACGTTTCAAGCGAATAATCAGAAGACGTGGATCGGTATGGGTCTGTGCCAAGACGCGCTCGAAGGTCTCAGCCGCGCCAAAGAACAATGGCCCTTCAATCGTATAAATCAATGTCCCTGGCGGCAGGCAAGTGTGCCCATTGGCCCTCAGCTCTTCTTCAAGCTCGTGCTCGATTACCTGTTGCACCTCCACAGATGAGGCCATGCGGCGCATGAAGTGCAGCATCGCAAGAATCACGCCGATATTCACGGCGATCACCAAGTCACTGAACACGGTGAGGCTGAAAGTGATGAGCAGAATAGCTACGTCTGCGCGTGGGGCCCGCTGGACCATGCGTTTGAAGTGCTTCAACTCGCTCATGTTGTACGCGACCACGAAAAGAATGGCGGCCAGGGCGCACAGTGGGATGTTTGAGGCCAGAGGCACCAGAAACAGAATAATAAGTACCAACGTAACCGCGTGCGTAATGCCAGCCAGCGGGCTCGTGCCGCCGTTACGTATATTGGTTGCAGTACGGGCAATGGCTCCAGTAGCGGCGAAACCGCCAAACAATGGCGTGACCAGATTAGCCACTCCCTGACCGATCAGCTCCTGATTGGAATCGTGCTTAGTGCCCGCCATGCCATCGGCCACCATTGCGGACAGCAGTGATTCGATTGCTCCAAGCATGGCAATAGTGAACGCCGGACCAATCAAATCGATAACGCGAGACAACGTGATTTCAGGCAGGCTCAACGTTGGAAGGCCTTGAGGTATGCCCCCAAATGCGCTGCCAATCGTGGCTACCCCCTCGAAATGAAAGGTTGACTGTATCGCCGTAGCTACTGCCATTGCGACTAATGGGCCAGGTACCCGTTTGAGTCCGGGAAACTTGGACGCGGTGATGACCAAGAAAAGACTAAGTACCGCCAGCTGGGTCGTGGCCATGTGAAGATCCGGGAGTGCCTGGAGCAAATGCCAGAGCTTTTCATGGAAATGTTCTCCACTGATCTTCGGTAAACCGAAAAAGTATTTCCACTGTCCAACCCAGATGATCACGCCGATGCCCGCAGTGAATCCGACAATCACCGGGTCGGGGATAAACTTGATGATTGCACCGAGGCGGGCCATTCCCAGCAATAACAACATGGCCCCCGCCATCATCGTAGCGATTTGCAGACCGTCAACACCATGCTTGGCCGTGACCCCCGCCAGAATCACGATGAACGCACCTGTCGGTCCGGCAATCTGCAAGCGGCTTCCGCCAAAGAGTGAAACCAGCAGACCACCGATGATTGCGGTGTAGATCCCTTGCTCAGGTTTGACGCCAGATGCAATGGCAAACGCCATTGCCAGAGGGAGCGCCACGACCCCGACGATCACGCCAGACACCAAGTTGCGGAGCCAGTGCTCTCTCCCCAACAACCCCGCCTTCCATGCCTCACCTATCGCAATCATGGCTAGCTCCTCAGTGGATGCATGTGCATAATATTAACATACAGTGATAATTGAAATGCCCTTGATCCACTGCTTCGGGCGGCTGGAGATGTGTATAGAGAAAGTTCAGATGGAGCTGGGCGGGCATGCACTGCAAATAGAGAATCTTGAGAGCGCGTGTAGCGTGGTGACTGACATGAATCGTAAAGCTGTGAAAAGCAAACACGCCGAAGGCGTGACCTTTGACACCCATGTGATCGCAAACCCGACCAACCCCAAGGAGTGGATCGTGTTTTTCAAGAAGGACGCCGGGAGAAGCTATTTCTTGGTTGATGACAACGAGGAAGTCGAGTCTTTCGGGCATCTGGATGACCTGATCGCCGAGCTTCGAGACCTGGGCCTCAAGACTGCTGAAATCCACTTTTAACCCTTGGATCGCGCCCTGGAGACATGATCAGGTCAGTGAAAATCGAGCACCTGTCCAGTCAAAGCGAAGCTCTTTGGCCTGTATGTTTGGCATCAGACGAGTTCAGTTCCGGCATGAACAGAATGCTCACGACTTTGCTGCCAAGCTCAAGGAGAGAATCGAGGCTCCGCATGTTTACCCTCAACGTGATCCTCCAGCGAAAAATCATAGTTGATCGGTACAGGCAGATTGAGCCTCAGCCACGTCCAGCGTACGGCTGATGCCACCCAACAAGCTAACCTGCTGACCAGTCGCGGCCGCGATGTGGCCCGAGACACCCGAGAGGCTATCGAGCGCCTCTCCGCCGTTGTCGGCGAGACAAGTCTGACAGTTGCACAGCTGGCCAGGGACAGCAACGAAATAGGGACAGTCGTTGACGTGATCAAAGGCATCGCCAATCAGACCAATCTGCTGGCACTGAATGCCGCCATCGAAGCAGCGCGCGCCGGCGACATGGGCAGGGGTTTCGCTGTCGTGGCCGATGAGGTTCGCCAACTGACCCAACGCACCTCGTAATCCACCACCCAGATCCATGACCTGATCACCAAGCTCCAGACGTCGTCCAACAATGCCGTGCAGACCATAGAGAGCGGTCATCGTCAGGCCCAAGAAGGCGTGATCTGGGTACTTGAGGCAGACAAGGCATTGGTGGGCATCAGCGAAGCGGTCTCCCACATCACCGACATGACCACCCAGATTGCCGCGGCCACTGAAGAGCAAACTGCCGTCGCCGAGGAAATCAGCCGAAACATCACCACGATCGCCCACTTGGCCGATCAAACCTCGGAACAGGCGCACCAATCGGCAGATCTGAATAAGGAACTGACCAAGACCGCGTCCACGCAATACTCATTGGTTGAGCGGTTTAACCGATAACCGATCAATCCTCATGGAGAGGCCCGCCTTACGCGGGCTTTTGCCCGCGCTTTCGTATCCGCCCTGTCATGCCTTCGTCACACCCACCAAGCACGATGCGGTCAGCCAAAAGGATTTGGCCCCATCGACAGGGAGCCCGACTAAGTGTCGGGTTTTTTCGTTCCAGCAACATGCTTTTCACGAAGTGCTCACAGAACGGAGCGCAGATTGAACGAACAAAAGGATTTGACCCCATACAGAGAGCCCGCCATACGCGGTTTTTTTGTTGTCAGACATTCCGGCTGCTAAGCTCTCCACTCTCTCGAATGGAGTCGAAGCTATGCCCTCCCCCGAATACTCACTACCGGATGTCCTCGAACGTCTATACCAAAACCAGCTGGCCTTAGAGGCGGCCGTGATGGAGTTGACCTTGAGGGTCGAGCGCCAAGGTGCGACGGATACTGGCGACAATGTCCGCGGCGCGCTTCACACGATCGGTGAGAACGCCGGACACATCAAGCAGGGCTTGGCCAAGCTAAGGGCCCAAGGCCCACACTAATCAAGCTGTCCCCGACGTCCGCCTGCAACACCCTTTTTTGGACTCTGTGCACATGCAATCCGGAGCCAGCACGCGCTGTTCGCGCGCGAAGGATGCCCCCCCGTACGACACAGTTCGTCAGATACAAATCCCAAACTATGTGTTCGCCGGCAAAATGGCATAATATGCCAATGTTCGAAAGAACCTGTTTGCCCAGAGCTGGAGCTAATTATGGCGACGCGAAACGTTGTGCTCACCCCTCACCAGGAACAGGTTATTCATGACCTGGTGCAGTCCGGCCGTTATCAGAATGCCAGCGAAGTGATGCGAGAAGGTTTACGTCTATTGGAACAGCGCGTCGCCGAAGACACCGCCAAAATTGAGGCCCTGCGTCAGGCGACCTCGATCGGCATCATGGACCTTGAGCACGGGCGCTTTACTCAGCGGAACGAAGGGGATCTGGAGCACTACCTTGAGGGCTTGAGCCTGGAGGCAACCCTCCCCGCGAGAGAGAAACACTGAGCATGCCGCAGTATCGGATTTCCAACGCAGCGCGCGCCGACATTGTCGACATCCTCAGGCTCTCCCAGACGCAGTTCGGCGATCAAGCACGCCAGCGTTATCAGGCGCTGATCCTCGCGGCGCTGCAAACTCTTGCCGGCACGCCTTATCGCATTGGCAGCCACGACCGCGATGAGCTTGCACCGGGCCTTCGCAGCTATCACCTCACCTGTTCACGCCAGCAGGCCAAACACCCGCATGGGACGGTCAAAAGCCCACGCCATATAGTGTTCTATCGTGTGGCAAACGACGACGTGATCGAGGTCGTCAGACTCCTTCATGACGCCATGGAAGTGCAGTTGCACTTGCCTAATGACTGATCACCGACCTGCCCCAGAGGCTTACACGAGTCTTTTGCATGCAGATACCTCGTCGTTGAGACTCGCCGAGGAGCCCCGCCAAACGGAAGCCGAACTTAAAGCGTCGGGGATTGAATTCACCCTCTTGCGCCATGGCTGGTACACCGAGAACTACACCGGCTTTATCGCCGGAGCCCTAGCTGCCAGTGCCTGTTGACGCCGATGCCAAATTGATCCAATGCCGAGATATCACTGACCCAGTCTGATCCTAGCAAACCATTGCCTTTGCTGGACTTGTGCAGATTTGGAAGTGGGTCACCCTGGCGTCAGCACGTGGGTCAATTCGGCACTGGCATCATCAGACATCGAGCCACATGTGCCGGTGTGGGACAAAACTGAGCGCAAGAACGACAGCTTTTCGAGTAATGATTTCCACTGGAATGAAGAGGCCGAGGAATACCGCTGCCCAGCCGGCAATGCATTGCGCAGCGAATGGCGAGCCTTCAAAAATGAGCGTTCGCACGTCACCAAAGCCAACACCTGTTGGCGCCGACGCTGAATTGAACCAGTTACCGAGATGTCACTGACCCAGTCTGATTCCTCGCGAACCAATACCTGTGCTGGATTTGTGCGGATTTGAAGATGGGTCAGTCTTGCGTCGGCACGTGGGGCAATTCGGCATCGGCGTCAACAGACTGCCCATGACTGCGTCAATATTCGACACAGGCCATCAGGGGCGATTTACGCCTGGGAGTTTGAACGAGATGGCCAGGCGTTTACGGTCAAGGCAGATGGGCAACTCGTTTTCAACAGCATCATGCATGTTCTCAATGCCGCCGTTGATGGCGTAGGTCTGGCGTACGTACCAGAGGAATTGGTCGCACCGTATCTGGCCGACGGCCGACTCAAAGAAGTCCTGGCCGACTGGTGTCCTGTGTTTCAGGGTTACCATTTGTATTATCCCAACAGACGCCAGGCGTCTCCCGCCTTTTCTGCATTGGTCGAGGCGCTGAAATATAGACGCTGAGCTTTCTGTATTCGACGTGCTGCAACGTCTGCTATGGGTCGGATAGCGACCTCGCACCCTGACTGATCCAGCCTTGTCCTCCCTCAACGTGGAGGACAAGCCATGAACACTTTTGCTACATACAGCCATCAGCCTTGGAACAAGGGAAAGCTTGTCGGGCAGAAGCCCCGCTCCGAGTCAGAGATATCTGGGCCATCCGGGTCAGACTCCAGCTCGCGGAGAGGATACGGGATCTGGCGCTCTTCAACTTGGCCATCGACAGCAAGCTGCGGGCCTGTGACTTAACCAAGCGGCGAGTCCGAGACATCGCCCATGGGGAACATGCATTGTCACGGGCCATCGTAATGCAGCAGAAAACCAACCATCCAGTGCAATTTGAAATCACTGAGCAAACACGAACGGATCTGGAGGCTTGGATGCATCAGGCCCGCCTCCGCAGCGAGGACTTCTTGTTTCCGCCCCGGTTGCACGGCTCAGACCATCTCTCCACCAGGCAATACGCTCGAATAGTCAAAGCGTGGGTGACAGCCATTGGCCTGGACCCCACCATGTACGGTACTCACACGCTCCGGCGAACCAAGGCCTCGTTGATCTATCGCAGGACGAAGAACCTTAGAGCGGTGCAACTCCTGCTTGGTCATACGAAGCTTGAAAGCACTGTCAGATACCTGGGAATCGAGGTCGATGATGCCTTGGAAATGGCGGAACAAACGGAAGTTTGACCACTAACCGCGACAGTTGATACTAGACCGTCTGTGTCCGGCCAGAAGCGGAATTTCAAGGCATCCCTATAACCGTCGGTAATCTAGGTTGATATGGGCGATGAATCAAACAGAACGGAAAATTGCGGAACAAATAATCCGCGATTCAATTTGATAGGCGATTCCAGTTGCGAACCCTCATCCTTTACAGTGCTTCACAAACTGGTTTCGTCCAAGTGCCTTGGCGCTATACAGCGCCTGATCTGCGGCTTCGATTAAACCTTGCAGTTGGTCTAATCGGGAGCCAGCGGCAGCGGCAATTCCTATACTTACACTCACTCGACCCAATGGGCTGGCTTCGTGGGAAATGCTCTCTTGTTTCAACCGGCCCAGGATCAGTTGCGCCACAACCTCCGCACCATCAATGTCCGTATTTGGCATGATTACGCCCATCTCTTCACCACCATACCGCGCCACTAGATCCGATGGTCGGCGTACGCACTCCTCCACGACCTTACCAACGCTCTGCAGACAGAAATCGCCAGCAACATGCCCATGGGAATCGTTGAACAGTTTGAAATAGTCGATGTCAATCATCAGTAGTGCCAAAGACGTCCCCTCCCGCTGTGCTCGTCGCGCCTCCATGGCCAATGTCTCATCAAAGAGGCGCCGATTTGCCAAACCGGTTAGGGCATCCTTCATCGCCAGTAGCTCCAGTTGCCGATTCGATGAGAGCAATTGCTGCTGAGTGCCCCTCAACTGACCTTCTACCTTGGTTCGGCGACGGATATCCAGGATCAAAAACCAACCGATGAGCCCCGTGAGCCCCAGTAGACCAGTCACCACTACTGCCGACAGCAGTGCCTCCATTCGCCACGCAGCAAGCGCTTCACGCTTCCCAAGAGCGACGGTAGTTATCAGCGGCAGCTTGTCACTCTTTCGGAACGCATAGAGCCGCTCCACGCCGTCTAGGCTAGAGGTAAACGACGCAGTGCCGACAGATCGGTCCACAAGATGTTTCGCATAGATCGGCGACTTCGAAAAGTTGCGCCCCATGTCCTGCTCGCGGAAAGGATAGCGAACTAACAACGTACCATCGGTATAGGACAACCCGATGGCCCCCTCCTGCCCTACGTCGATCGTTCCAAACAGCCGCAGGAAGTTTTCTATCCCCAAAGTTACCGCCACCACCCCGGCAAACTCTCCGCGAGCATCATTGAAGCGCCGGCTGACGGTGATCACCCATTCCTGATTGGAGCGGCTTTGGATTGGCGGACCGATAAAGGTCTCACGGGACGGATCGTCGCGATGATGAATGAAATAGGCACGATCACTGCTGTTCGCTCCGACTGGAATCGGCCGATTAGAGGACATCAACCAGCGTCCCTGATTATCGTAGATGGTGATACCACTGAGCTGTGGCATCAGGGGCTGCTGGCGATTGACCAGCGCACTTAGCCGCTGAATCTGTACGGGGCCACTACCTTCAGTTTCCAGACGTTCGACAAGCCCGAGCAAGAGCAAGGAGCTTTGGCGGACAATGCCTTCGGAGTAGGTAGCGAGCGCCTGGGTAAGGTTCAACCCGTGGACGTTCACTTCCTCCAACGCTCGATCTCGGGAGGCCAGCATCCTCCAGACAGTCAGTGACGCCAGGGAACAGCCGATAAACAACAGCAAAAGCACAACCAGGTGGGTATCACGCCTCACGTCACTACCTTATGGAAAGTCCAGTTTTCCGTTCCAGCTACTATTGGACCAAGGCCATAACGGCAGCTGTTTGTGCTCTACTTGAATAAGGATACAAGTAGTTACGCATAGTTGCAGCACACTCATCGCAAAACCCAGTCTATTGCCGGGCATTCAAAAAGTGTTTTCTCATAATCAGAGCCACGACTAGCAATGGATCAATTGCCGTCGGTACGGACCATCGCATCGCGGACCTCAACGACCGACGGGTATTGGCCATCAAGCGCCTTTCAAATTTCTCCACCCTGAGGGTGCATCAGGGTAACTCGTGCCCGCAAGCGCTAAGCACTTAGCTGCTTAATCCAATCAAGGCTCGCAACGGTAGAGCCGGAAGGACGGTATTCACACCCGATCCATCCAGGGTAGCCACGCTGCTCCAGCGCCGCGAACAAGGCAGCAAAGTTGATGCTCCCCGTTCCCGGTTCGTGACGACCCGGACAGTCAGCAATTTGCACATGGACGGTTCGGTCATGAAATCGAGCCAGAACATCTGCTGCGTCTCCGGTCAAAAGCTGGGCATGGTAAAGATCGAGAATCAGCCCAACACTCGGGAAAGTCTCCAGCACCTGTTGCGCCTTGCTGAAGTCAGACATGTAATAGCCCGGCATCTCCTTCGAACTGATCACTTCGATAAGGGGCCGTAACCCCTGATCTTCGAAGTACTTGACTGCATACTCCAGGTTGCTGCCGAAGATAAGCGCAGCCTCATCCTGAGTCGTAATGCCAGACATGATGTGGACATCCGAACAAGCCAGCACTTTTGCATAACTGGCGGCCTGGACCAGGCCAGCGCGAAACTCTTCTTTCTTGCCTTGCAGGGCAGCAATGCCTTTGGTGACACCCGCAGGTGCGGCGAACTGAATCAGAGGAAGAGCGTATTGAGCCAAGTGGTCAGCCAGGAGACTGGCGTCGAATTCATAGGGTGACGGAAACTCTACCGCCCGAAATCCAGCAGCGTCGGCGGCTTCGATGCGTTGAAGAAAAGGCAACTCATTGAATTGAAAACCGAGATGAGCATTGAACTTGAGCATTGGGTAAACATCCATCCTGGGAAGAAACGAAAAGCCTGGAACATCCTTTGTAACTCCAACACTACACTATCGGAAGTGGTCCATACAGACGGACCAGAGCGAGCCTGTACTTACCCTGCGGCGCTCATCATTGGAAACTGGGCATAACAAATCAGATCGCAGGCTTCGACGGGCAGCAGTCGGCCAAAAGCTGCCAATCAATATAAGCAGAAACAGCCAGAAGTGGTCACAGGGTTTCCTAATGTTCGCGAGTCGCCAGTCCATTGTGCTTTTTGGGTTCAAAGCCTACTGGCGATTTCCTTCCAGATGTAGGCGTAGTTGTATTCCAGCCAGCGAACCAGCACTTTATCGAACTGCCGACGAAACCAGCTACGTTCTCTAGCTGCCAGCCTTTCTTCTATTGATTCTCGGAGTATGTCGGGGTCGAACCCAGTCCATACCGGAGGCACGGCTGCTACGAGATTGGTGAAGCACACCGGCGCGACCTCTGAATAGAGGATCGTGTAAAGGATTTCAGGGGCGACGCCTCTCACCTTACTCGCCAAATAGTCATATTCGACGGGAAAATCATTGAATGGCTCGGAAAGTGCGGCTCTGACTTTTGTCAGTAGTGGTTCAGTCAGAAGATGTCCCAATTTGTGAGCTCCTCTAACTCTTCGTCCAGTGAGCTCGCCACCGCTTCACCTGCGACACCACCGGCGATCGTCCCTGCCAAGACAACTGCTATTGCACAAATGGGGGCGGCAGGGCCGCACAATGCGCTAACGCCCATCCCCGCAAGGATACCGCCGACCGCACCAGCACCGACAATGATGCCCTGGCGAGCTGCTTCTTTGGGTTTGTTGTCAGCATTCAATATTTGATAGGTTGCAAGAGCCGCCGTCACGAGAACACCAAGCTTGCCCATGATCAGCATTTTTTTGGTGCCGGTTGTGAATTTCGCATTATCACGGCCGGAAGATTCCAGGATAGCGTAGTGAACTTTGTTCTTTTCTACTTCTGAAAGGCTGTCGTAACCCTTCTGAAACAAGTTTTCAGAATGTATATCCAAAAGAGTTTTGAGTCCCTTCCCCTCTTTTTTCTTCCTCTGAACTATCGCCAGACCCTGCGCTGAAGTGAATTTGCGATGCTCCATCATGATTTTGTTTCGCATCTCATGACTGAACTTCACCCCTTCTTGCGCCGAAACCCTTCCCGCTTTCACGTCATCTCGGACTTGCTGAGACATGCGTTTGATATTCTTGGTATAGCTCGA
This sequence comes from Pseudomonas sp. GM60, assembly GCF_000282415.1. Classification (NCBI taxonomy): domain Bacteria; kingdom Pseudomonadati; phylum Pseudomonadota; class Gammaproteobacteria; order Pseudomonadales; family Pseudomonadaceae; genus Pseudomonas; species Pseudomonas sp. GM60. The sequence goes on along the minus strand of NZ_AKJI01000086.1, from coordinate 36,299 downwards.
TCTGATCTTTTCATCAGAGATTGCATCCAGTGAAAATCTCAGCGCAGAACCCTCCAACAGTTCTAACGCCCTGTCGAGGGGTGAGTCTTGCAAGGCGTGCTCACGCTGGACGACATAGCTGCCGGTGACAATGTACGGCTCTGTCATAGGATGGTCCTTATCCTAAAATTTTGTTCAATAGGCTCTCGGTGAGAGAGGGAGCTTCTGCGGATGCTTGCTCTTCAAACTTAAGCATTACGCAAGTCTGGCCGGACGGATTCGAGAACTTAATGGCGTTGTCTTTATTGAATACACCTGGCAGTGATGACCCATCCTCAAAATGCGCGGAGCACGATAAGCCTTCATAGCTTTCATCAGCAGGAATTCTGAAGCCGATCCAGCTCGCGAAACCCGTTAACGGCGTAGGAGGAACAAACTCGCAGGGTGTATGTGTATCGCCAATTATGACTGTACTCGAACCACCAATCACGATACCGCCGTGGGTGCCTCCGGTATCGATGGTCGCCGCATTCTTGCCGTTAATGAACACAGTCGCAGACAGCCCTGAAGAGAGCGCACTACCGCAAGTGCAGGCGTCGCCCTGACGCGCTGCGGGAAGACCGTCGAAGAATACGTCAGAGGATCCTGATGCTATAGGGTTGGTACCGTGCCCCGGCAGAGGGCAACTGTATGGATCACTTTTCCGCGCTGGTGGCTTAGCCACCATGACCTCCTGTCAAAAATCCTTGTGAGCGTCGTAACCTACCAGATCAGATTGGCCATTAGATATCTCGTGGCCCAAGAATTCGCTGTGGTGGGAAAAAAGTCGGCATTTGATAGCGAAGGTCAAGGGCAAAAATCGGCAACTCCTGCCAGTCATGACAGGCAGGCATCGGCCAAAAGCTGCCCCTTGGCGAGCGGCCGCTTACAACGATCAGCTCAACGGCGATCGTTTCAAACCTGCAGCGACCTGTCCGCTATTGCAAAGGCACATAAATATCGGTCTGCCATTGATCCTGCGGTGTCTCGGGGGAAATGCTCAGATAATCGAAGAACAGCGGCTGGTCTCGAAGCTCCTCGCCGCTGGTAGGGAGCCAGTCGCGATAGATCGGATAGATCGATTCACCGATGTGATCCGGCGAGCCCACATGACGCACCACGACGCAGCGCCCGCCAGGGATAACCCTCTCGGTTACGCCGAACTCATTCGCTGCTACCGCCTCGTGAATCTCGCCGCAGATTGCAAACCGGAACTCTTCGGCCGGGGTCGTATCGGGGTTGCCGAAAGGAATGCCAAAGCTGCGACTTGATGCCACCGGCGACTGTCCGCTCTGCATGCGCCACTCGATAAATTTAAGCACGCTCTCATCAATGAGCCCGGGCTCTCCGCAATGCTCTAATGCTGCAACCCTGACTTCGCGAAACTCCACAATTCGTATCTGCATGATGATGCTCCTGGAAAAATGAGGGATGGTGAACACCGCACTCCAGACCCGCCAATTCGGTTGCTTCCTGAATGCGCTCGGCGTCATACCGAGCGCCCGCCTGAACGCCCTGGAAAATGCTTCGGGGCTTTCGAAACCCGCACCGAAAGCGGCGTCCAGCACCGAATGATCCGCCAGGGAAGACAAGCAATGCGCCGCGCGCCGTAGTCGCATCAGTTGTACATAACGTGAGACAGGCACGCCCACGAACGCGGTGAATTGTCGATGGAAGTGAAACGCCGAAAAATTCGCGACTTGGCTCAACGTCTTCACGGACAAGTCACCTTCGAGATTGGCGTCGATGTAGGCGAGTACCAGGTCGAAGCGTTTTGTGTAGGCGGCGTTGCTCAGCAAGTCAGACACTGGATGGAGACTCCGGGAAATACGGTAGGCAACAGATTCGACTATACCGGCGTGCCCGCGCCTAGCCGTGCTTGCTCAGATCGCGATGAATTGCCTGTTCGACATGGCCGACTTGGATGCACTGTCTTGAAGGCTACCGGGCAGGTCATCCGAGCCTCCGATTGTAAATCCTGTACGACCGACAGGTTTGGGTTGATTTCTGCCGGTGGCGACGGGCAGAAACCGGCCAGGAGCGGACGGTCAAATCAAGCAGCTTTAGGCTGTGAGCGTAAACGCCCAGCAGGGCTCTCTGCGAGCTTGACCCATCCCTCTTACGGATGATATGCCGGTACCCGGGATTGCCATCGACAGGACCTGCTCTATGACCTACCTGTCTTCGTTGCTGCTCGAGATCCCCGGCGTGGATCATGGTTTCGAGACTTCTGGAAATTTAACGCTGCCGGAAGGAACACGTTACTGTGCTCAGGCTCACGGTACGCACATCATCGATGCTGACGTGGAAAGGCGAGATGAACGTCCTGTCGCCGATGCACTGTTCTCGAGAGGAGTCCGGGGTGCGGTAGCGGTCATCACTGCCGATTGCTTGCCGGTTCTGGTTGCGTCGGCTGATCAACCATTTGTAGCGGCAATCCATGCCGGATGGCAGGGTCTGAAAGCAGGCATCCTCGGTAATTCGATGGGCCGGTTAGAGAAAGAAGGTGCTTCTCTTGCTGGATTGCGAATAGCGATAGGCCCATCTATCGGCCCCTGTTGTTATGAGGTGAACAGGAAGTTTGTCGAAGGTATTGAACATGCCGACAGCCATCTTTGGCAAAACGATTCTCCGCCGTGGACGCCCCACCGAGTGCCACCCGCAAGTGCGCCTTGGGTCGAACCTGAGGTCACACATAATGAAGCCTGGTTCGATCTACGAAAATATGCGCTGCACCACTTGGTGGCGAGTGGTGTGAGTATTGAACAGATTCAGGTGCTTGAACATTGTACTTATTGCCACAGCGCTGATCTGGGCAGCTATCGGCGGCGGAGCCATCAAGTCGCGCCTAAATCCTTCCAGTATTCCTGGATAAGACGTTATCGGGATCCAGTTTGTTGAATGGCGATTTCAGCAGGTCGCGACAGGCGGAAATCGGCCATGAGCAGACGTTCGCTTATCTCCGAAATATGCTCTCGGGAGAGCCCTTCGCCACGGACAGTACTCGGCAAGAACGGACAGTCAAACTCGTTAAAACCGGGTGAATACCATAGCTCGAATTTTTAACGCCTACCGGGCGCCTCATGAGCCACAACTCTGCACAAATCACAACAGACCGTCGGTCGTTTTTGCGTATTTTGGCAACCCGTAAAGCTCAGTGAACCCTATGGCTAGACTATCGTCGATAGGGTTGCCGAATGGTGCCGTACACATCTAGATCGGGCGTAGTCGAGAGCGGCAACTTCTGAAGCGGAGGCAGGAACATACTCAACAGCAGTCGCACCTGCGACCCACCGGCAAAGGAGCAAGTCATATGACTCGCATACGCAAGTGGTTACCCAAGTTCGCCCTTGTGGCGACCTCACTCATTACGTTATCTGGAACCGCCATAGCGGCCGATAAACCCAACATTCTGGTGATCTTCGGCGACGATATCGGTCAGACCAACATCAGTGCCTACGCTGATGGCGTGGTGGGTTATGAAACTCCGAACATCGACCGGATTGCCAAGGAGGGCATGAAATTCACCGATTATTACGCGGAGAACAGTTGCACGGCCGGACGCTCGACATTCATCACCGGGCAGTCGCCACTGCGCACGGGGCTCTCCAAAGTGGGCATGCCAGGCGTGCCAGTCGGTTTGCAGGCAAGGGATGTAACGATTGCTCAGGCGCTCAAGGCCCACGGGTATGCGACGGGGCAGTTTGGCAAAAACCACTTGGGTGACAAGGACGAGTACCTTCCCACCAATCATGGCTTCGACGAGTTTTTCGGTAACCTCTACCACCTCAATGCCGAGGAGGAGCCAGAGCGCCCATATTGGCCGAAGGACAACGCAGCCTTCGTCAAGGCAGCCTCGCCGCGTGGGGTGATCCACAGTTACGCCGATGGCAAGATCGAAGACACCGGGGCGCTAACCAGCAAACGCATGGAGACCATCGATGACGAGACCACCCAGGCCGCCATCGGTTTCATTGAAAAGCAGGCCAAGGCTGACAAACCCTTCTTCGTCTGGATGAACACCACACGCATGCACGCGTTCACCCATGTACGTGACTCGATGAAAGGCCAAAGCGGCATGCCGGGCAATGAATATGCCGATGGTATGCTGGAGCATGACGGTGACGTGGGCAAGCTGCTCAAGAGCATCGACGACCTCAAGCTTGCGGACAATACCATCGTGATCTACACCACCGACAACGGCCCTAACCAATGGTCTTGGCCGGATGCGGCGACTACCCCGTTTCGCAACGAAAAAAACTCCAACTGGGAAGGCGCTTACCGAGTTCCTGCGATAATCCGCTGGCCCGGAAAAGTAAAACCCGGAACGGTTTCTACGCAAATGTTTTCCGGGTTGGACTGGTTTCCCACACTTTTGGCCGCAGCGGGGGACACCGATATCAAGGAACGTCTGCTCAAAGGCACTGATGTCGGAGGAAAAAACTTCAAAGTTCACCTGGATGGCTTCAACCAACTCGACTACCTGACCGGCAAGACCAACCAAAGTGCTCGTAATGAATTCTACTATTTCAGCGATGACGGTGATCTGGTGGGCATGCGTTACGACAATTGGAAGATCGTCTTCTGTGAGCAGCGTGCCCCAGGTGGATTAAAGGTCTGGAGCGAACCCTTTACCTGCCTGCGCGTCCCCAAACTCTTCAACTTGCGCATGGACCCCTACGAGCGTGCCGACGTCGTGTCTGACCAATACTATGATTGGCTCACCAAGAACGACTACCTGATATTTGACGGCACCCAAAGAGCAGCAGCCTTCTTGAAGACGTTTGTCGAATACCCGCCAAGCCAGCGTCCGGCGAGCTTCAGCATCGATCAGATTCGCGCCGACGTAGACAAAGAAATTGATGAAAAGATGAAGCAGAAAAAATAGTAAAAGCACTCCCTTGCGTCCGCCAGTGGGCGGACGCATTTTCCTTCTTCGCGATCAGCCACACTCACTCAAACTCATCTCTGAAACTGTCATCAGCCGAGCATTGCTGAAGGCCGTAATGTCGGCGTCAGCGGCGGAGAAATCTACGTACCGTGGATAATTTCCAAAAAAAACCCGCGCAAGGCGGGTTGTAAGTAAGGAGCTGCAAGTGCTCAACATGATTATAGCCCATGAATTCCACAGGGTAGTGCCGCCTCGACCGACTTCTATCTACTCATGACACCTGCTCCGCTCGATCAGACGTAAGCATTGGATTTTCCGTTGTACGAAGCGGTAAAAGTGCAACTATTAGCCATACTGAAATGCAACACGAATCCCCACCTATCGGTGAGTGAACATGAACAACGTACGGAGTAGCTGTCATAAATTGGCCTTGCTGATCATGCTGTGCTGGCTCAACAGCACCCTGGCAGCAACACAACCCGACCTGCCTGCCGTTGAACTGACACCCGTCGAAGAAGCCGAAGTGCAAAAAATGGTGTTGCCGGTTCTACCGGATTGGGTCGGTGATTTCGAAGGTATGCGCGAACGGCGTTTGATCCGGGTGCTGGTGCCCTACAGTAAGACTTTTTTCGAGCTTGATCGTGGTCGTCAGCGTGGACTCAGCTACGAACTTGGCAAGGGGCTGGAAGCCTGGTTGAACAAGACCCAGCCCTACGGCAAAAAGTCTATGCAATGGCGGGTCATGTTCATCCCCACCGCCCGCAACGAACTGATGCCCAAACTGATGCAAGGCGTGGGCGACATCGCCGCTGGCGGTCTCACTGTCACTGAAGGCCGCCTCAAGGACGTGGATTTCGCCGATCCGTTTGCGGTGAACATCCCGGAAATTCTGGTGGCCCGTCCTGGCAGCAAACCCTTTGAGAAACTTGAAGACCTGTCCGGCCAGGAAATTACCGTCAGGGCGTCCAGCAGCTACTACGAGCACCTTCAAGCCTTAAACACCTCATTCAAAGAACAAGGCTTGGCGCCCATTGACCTCAAGGTAGCTGATGAAAACCTGGAGTCCGAAGACCTGCTGCAAATGGTCAACGCCGGGTTGCTCAACGCCACGGTAGTTGATCGCTATATCGCGAAGATCTGGGCACCGCTGTACACCGACATGAAGATTCACGAAGAGATTGCGCTGCACAACAATTCCGAGTTTGCCTGGGCTATTCGCAAAGATAGTCCGCAACTTAAAAGCCAGTTGGCAGCGTTCGTCAAAACCCACAAGGTCGGCACAACATTCGGCAACAGCCTGAGGACCAAATACGTTACCAACAGCAGTAAACGAATACTCAACGCCACCTCCGAAGCCGAGATGAAGAAGTTCCAGGAGATGGTCGAGATCTTCAATCGGCATGCCGATACCTACGGCTTCGATCACCTTATGCTCATAGCCCAGGGTTTTCAGGAGTCGCAACTCGATCAGAAGGCGCGTAGCCCTAGAGGCGCGGTCGGCGTGATGCAACTGCTGCCTACTACCGCCAACGACCCGACCGTCGCGATCGGCGGTATCGACAAGAGTGCCGACAAAAACATCGAAGCCGGTAGCAAATACATGCGCCTGCTCGCGGACAAATACCTGAACGATCCGCAACTGACGCAGATGAACAAAACGCTGATGACCTTTGCTGCCTATAACGCCGGCCCCGGCAACCTGCGTAAGTTCCGGGCGCTGGCGGAAAAATCCGGGCGGGACAAAAACATATGGTTTGGCAATGTCGAGCAAGCGGCGGCGCAAGTGGTCGGCCGTGAAACCGTAGATTATGTCGGGAATATCTATAAATACTACGTGGCTTACAAACTTGTAGAGGAAAAAAGAGCATCCAACGCGGTTAAAATTGCTCCCTAACGGATGATAAATACATGGTCATTCGCGGTCTTTGGCAACATAGTAAAGGCTAAACAGCGCCATTGGGGACAGCCCTATCGATCCAAGACAGGCCATGCACCACCTATCCAACCAGAAACGGAAATCCATCAAGTCGCCCAAACTACTATAGTGTCGAAGCCAATAACCTTTTCGAGAAACCCCCTCTGCAAACTGAATGGATTCGTATGAAGCAGAAAACTATTTTCAATATTCTCGTGTGCACCACCTTCTCATTCATGGCCGGCGCATATGCCGATGATGCATCGTCCAAACCAGGTGCGACCCCAGTTACGGTTGATAATTTCGTACGGGCGGAGTCAGATCTGTACATCGGCTCACTGGCAAAACAGGGAGGCCTCGGCAAGCTGCTTCATCGCCGTGAAGCAGCCGACATCGAGCACCAGACCGTTATACGGCTCAATCGAGACACGCTTTACAGCTCGGGAGTTTTCGACCTCGATGCGGGCCCGGTCACCTTCAAACTACCCGATCCCGGCAAGCGCTTCATGGCGCTGCAAATCATTAACGAAGACCACTACACCCCCAATGTTTTCTATGATGCGGGCACGCATACCCTTACCCGTGAAAACGTTGGCACCCGTTATGTGGTCACCGCCATCCGTACACTGGTCGATCCAAATAATACGGAGGACATAAAACAAGTTCACGCACTTCAGGACGCTGTCAGCGTGAGCCAAAAGAACTCCGGCGCGCTGGAGCTTCCGCTATGGGATTCGGCCAGCCAGAAGAGAGTGCGCGACGCATTGCTAGTGCTGTCTTCAACCATTCCCGACTTCAGGAAGGCGTTTGGCACTCAAGCCGACGTTGACCCCATCCGCCATTTGTTGGGTTCTGCCGCCGCCTGGGGTGGCAATCCAGACAAGGATGCGACCTACCTGAACGTGACTCCTGCCGACAACGATGGGCAAACCGTGTATCGCCTCACGGTCAAAGATGTTCCCGTCGATGGCTTCTGGTCGGTCAGCCTCTACAACGCTGAAGGTTACTTCGAAAAGAATGCTGCCAATGCGTATACGCTGAACAATCTGACGGCGAAAAAATCGGATGACGGCTCAATCACGATTCAGTTCGGCAGCTGTAACTCAAAGACCATTAATTGTCTGCCTACCATGAAAGGTTGGAATTACACCGTGCGGTTGTATAGGCCTAAGGCGGAGATTCTAAGTGGCGCGTGGAAGTTCCCCGACGCCAAACCGGTTAACTGAACTCTCATCCAAGACCGGTGGCGAGTGATCGCCGAGACCATCAGCGGTCTTACCGAAGGGCAGCTATGGGTCGTTTTCTGCCTCTCGCGACGGGCAGAAAACGGCCAAAAGGTCACTGGACAGTAACCATCCGGTCCCCCGCAGGGCAAAAACTCACATTTCAAATCGCTAGCCCGCGAGGAGGGAAAGTCAGCACGGGGGCTAGGCAGTCGCGTGTCCCTAGGGGGCTTTCGGAAACTGCGGATAGTTACTGGGCGCTTTCGATTGGCGCAAGTTCTTGATTCAATGCTTGCCCATGAGATCCATTCGAAAATGCAGTCTGCAAAGGGAAAAACCTTTAACTGGACGACATTGCAGATGAACATGCCCGAGCCCTCCCAGCTTTCTTCGCTTCATAAAGTTGCTTGTCCGCAGCCTCTATCAAAGCCTGGAATTCAAGATCGCAAGAGGGCGTCAATGTTGCGACGCCCAGAGAAATAGTCACCACACGATCTACATCAGAAGCCGAATGTTCAATGCCCAGCGCCCGGACACGCTCTTGCATATTTTCTGCAATTTCGACCGCTCCAGAAAGACCTGTATTGGGCAGAACGCAGGCAAACTCTTCGCCACCATACCGAGCGACCAGGTCGTAGGGGCGTCTAACCGTTTCAAACAACACTTGGGCAACGGATTTCAAGCAGCCATCTCCAGCCTGGTGCCCGTATCGGTCGTTGTAGCGTTTAAAAAAGTCGACATCCACCATAATGAGCGACAGCGGCTTTTGCTCTCGAAAGCACTGGCGCCAATCCGCCGAGATATCCTCATCGAATTTGCGTCGATTGGCCACTCCCGTAAGGCCGTCCATCAACGCCATAGAGCGCAGCAGATCGTTCTGTAGTTTCAGGGTCAGGTGTGTTCGCACACGTGCCCTAACAATGGTGGGATTGATGGGCTTGCTGATGAAGTCCACCGCACCAAGTTCCAGACCTAGTACCTCATCCGACTCCTGCTGCTGTGCGGTAATGAATATGATGGGGATGTCCTGGGTCGCAGGGTCAGCCTTGAATCGACGACATACTTCATGCCCGTCCATACCCTCCATGACCACGTCCAGCAGAATCAGATCGGGTAGTTGGGTCTGGCACACCGTGATCGCCTGCTCACCGCTGGTGGCCATGAACACATCACAGTCCTCACGAAACAACTCATGGAGTACCCGGATATTAATCGGTTGGTCGTCGACAATGAGTAGTTTTGGACGGTTATAGGGATGTGGTAACCAGGTTTCCATCGATTGTTCCATCAAGCAGATCTCAACAGTTCACGACCAATCGGCATCGCAGCGGAAAAGTCTAGTGACTGCACCATGACAACCAGTTCGTCGAACTGTGGGCGCAGGGATTGCGGCGTTTTTGACGCCAATGCGTCTGCCAGCTCTATGGCTTGAAGATTGCCCGCTTCCAGCAAGAGCAAAATTTCCTCAAGGGATTCTCGCCATTGCGCGAGCGCCATCCATTCGGAGTCAACACAGACCTGTGTGCTCGGACTCTGACCAAAGTCGACATTCATCTGCCCAAGGCTTTGTTGCAGTAACCTGCTCAATTCGTCAAACCATGTTGCGTCAGCAAAGATGCTCGCTACAGACTCTGCATCGCCGTGTTTTAGCGTGTGCTCCAGGTCACCGGCCAGCAGCGAGAGCGCCTTGGCACCCATGGTCCCGCTGCTGCCTTTAATTGTATGAAGCACGAAGGCTGCCCCCGATCCGTCTTGCCGCTGGATCTGATCGTGCAACCGGACAAGCTGTTTTTCTAGCTCGGGGCCAAAGTTACGCAGCACGCTGCGGATCAAATCGAGGTCACCACCAAAGCGGCTAATGATCGATGCACGAGGCTCGATGACGCCTTCTCCTGTATTGGCTTGGCCCAGGGCTAGAGATGCTTGGCGATCCTCAAGGCCCACTTGAAAAAGCAATGTTACGACGAGTTGTTCCAGATCTATGGGCTTGCCGACATGCTCATTCATTCCCGCAGCAAGACAGGCGTCACGGTCGGTACTGGAAGCATTTGCGGTCATCGCCACGATCGGCAGCGCTGCAAAACGTGGATTCGATCGAATGCGACGGGTCGCCTCCAAGCCATCAATATCCGGCATCTGGATATCCATCAACACCGCGTCGAAGGACACATTTTCAGCCATCACCCTGCTCACCCCTTCCAGCCCACCTTCAGCCAGCGTCACCTGAGCGCCTTCCCCTGTCAGTAACTCATCGGCAACCTGCCGATTAAGCATGTTGTCTTCCACCACCAATAGCCGCAGCCCGGCCAGACGCTGCGGCCTGTCAACAGTTGACTTGGACGGGAGTGACTGCGGAAGGCCTTTGCCGTTGAGTGCTCGCTGAACAGCGTCGGCTAACTGCTTGGGAGTGACAGGCTTGGTGAGAAACCCCACGAAGGGAGCGTCTCCCATCTCGTTTGCGTCAGCCAGCACTTCACGGCCGTAAGCGGTAATCATAATGACCATTGGAGGAGGTACGCCGTTGCCCTGCTGACGAATCAATTGCGCAGCGCTCAGCCCATCCATATCGGACATCCGCCAGTCCATCAGTACCACGTCGTAGGCTTCGCCTCTCGCTTGGGCGTTCTTCACCCATTCCACTGCTTGCGTGCCGCCACTCACGTGGTCGGCCTTCCACCCCAATGCATGAACCGTTCGCAACAGCAATTCACCCGCCATGGCGTTGTCGTCGACGACCAGTATCCGTATGGACGCATCGACTCCAGAGCTGTCAGATCTCAGCAGCGAATTCGGCGCTACATCCAGCGTGATATCGAACCAGAAGCGACTTCCCACACCCTGCTGGCTCTCCACCTGAAGTTCACCGCCCATCAAGCTGACCAACCGCTTACAGATCACCAAGCCCAGACCGGTACCGCCAAAGCGGCGGGTGGTTGAAGCCTCGGCCTGAGTGAAGCCTTCAAAAATGTGCTGAAGTTGCTCCGGGCTGATACCGATACCGGTATCAGAAACGGCGATGCGCAATTTCAAAGAGTTTTCCGTGCGCATCAGTTGCTCGACGCTGACCACGATCTGGCCTTCCATCGTGAACTTGAGGGCGTTACCCGCCAGGTTGATCAGCACCTGTTGCAGCCGCAGGCTATCGCCTATCAGGTCGTTGGGTAGATTGGAGTCCAGATCGAACATGACCTCGACCTCTTTCTGGCCCTGATTACCTGCCAGCACAACGGCGAGATCACGCATGAGCGGTTCGAGTTCGAACGGGTGCACATCCAGCTGAAGCTTGCCGGCCTCAATTTTGGAGTAATCAAGGATGTCATTGAGCAAACCCAGCAGTGACTTCGCAGCGGCCTGCGCTTTGGTCACATAGTCAAGTTGACGACCATTCAGGTCAGTGTTCTGCACCAACTGCAACATGCCCAGCACGGCGTTCATCGGCGTGCGTATTTCGTGGCTCATGTTGGCCAGGAACGATGATTTTGCCGCACTCGCGGTATCGGCCTGTTCCTTGGCGTACAGCAGATGTGATTCCAGCTCGCGCTGGGAGGTGATGTCCCGATTGATACCCGTCACGCGCAGGGGCGTACCGTTGGGACTGCGTTCGACCTGCGCGCCTGCCTGTATGAAGCGGATCTGGCCGTCCGGGTGAACGACACGGAAAACTGTGTCGTACACACCATTCCCCTCGACGGCGGCATTCAGCTTTGCAGCCGCCGCCACAGCATCCTCGGGGTGAATACGCGCGTACCAGTGTTTATAACTCAGACCACTATTGCGCAACGTCAGTGGCTGACCGTAGAACTCGAACATGCGGTCATTCCACTGTAAGTTATTGTCCGCCAACGTCCAGGACCAAATGCCCAGTTCGGCTACCTCAGCAGCCATCACTAACTGGTCGTGCACCGCCATCAGTTCACTACGTTGATTCTGCGTCGTCTCCAGGCTCGCAGCCAGCTCCTTTTCTGCCGCTTTCCGTTCGGTGATGTCTACCGCGATACCCAGGTATCCGCTCAATTCCCCATCGTCATCGCGCATGGAAGTGACCACCAGTGTGACAGGAAACCGCGAGCCGTCCTTACGTATGTAAGTCCACTCACGTGTTTCTGCGCCTTCAAGCTCAGGTTTATGGGTAAACACATGGAAACCGTCGATCGCCTGAGCGTACTCCTCGCTCAGTTCTACGCCACGAGCAGCGACTTCTTCGGGTACATGGATCAGCGCTGGTGTGTGTTTTCCCAGTAACTCATCGGCGTCATAACCCAACAAATGCTCGGCGCCTTTGTTGAACACACGGATAACACCATCGAGATCTGTCGCAATGATCGAGACCTCAGTGGCCGAGCGCAGTACAGTACCCAACAACAGATTGAGATGCCGCAACTCGGACGTTCGCTGCGCAACCTGCTCTTCCAGATTGGAATTGAGTTCGAGAATTTGGGCCTCTGCTGCTTTTTTCGCCGAGATATCCCTTAACGTCTTGGAGGCTCCAACGACGCGCCCCCCCTCGCCATAAATGGGTGAGATGCTGGCGGAGACATCGATCAGCCGACTATCTTTGCAGCGACGCTGGGTATCAAAGCCGGTGATACGCTCCCCCGCCCTTATGCGCGCAAGGATATGGGCTTCTTCAGCTACAAACTCCTCAGGAACAACCAGACTGACCAGCGTCTGGCCCACAGCTTCCTCGGCGGTATAGCCAAAAAGGTGTTCGGCGCCCTTATTCCAGTTGGTCACGATGCCATCGAGTGTTTTTCCGATAATGCCATCGGCCGAACTTTCAACGATGGCGGCCAGCCTTGCCTGCTCGGCGAATATCTGCCGCCGGCGTTGACGGCTGACACTCACTACACCCGCCAGAGTAGCCAGAAGTAGAGTGAGCAAACCACCCATCAACAGAACCACCGTTGGTGAAACCTGATGCAGGCGCTGGATGAACAACGGATGCGCGCCGAGTTCAACTTGCCATCGCCTCCCGTATACCTCGCGCTCCACCTGGTGGGTCATTAGCGTTTCATGGCTGGCCGAGTCGTCGGTGCTTTCATAAAACAGCTTCTCTTGCCCAGGGACAGTGATATCCCGTAATCGCAGATGCACCGTCTCATTTTCTATGCGCAGGCCTCTGAGTACCTGCTCTGTCTGCAACACGACATAGATCCAGCCAAACGCTGCTGTCTCTCGTTCAGCAGCGGTCGCCGGAGTCACGCCGCCGCGAAAGATAGGCATCAACACCAGAAAAGACTGCTGCGGTTTCGCTGTGCTCGTTATCAGAGTGATGGGCCCGGTAATCCGTGCCATACCGCTTTGCATCGAGGATTGGGCAGCCTCTCGCCGTGATATTTCCGACGCTATGTCCAAGCCAATTGCAGGCTGGTTTCCCTCAACCGGTTCGACATACTGAACAACGTAACGCTCGCCTGAATGCGGTGCGAATTGACGAATGGAGAAATCGGCTTTGCCGTCGGCCCGAGCGTGCTTGAGAAACTCGCTTTCATCCCGTTCCGGTACACGCCTAATAAAACCCAAGGCGCTCGCGCCAGGGAACTCGGCAGCGAGGTCGCGCGTTTGGTGATATTGGTCAAAAACTTCGCGACTGATGCCATGTTCACCCGCTGTCAGCACCGCTCCACGAGCGCCACGCAATCCGTACTGGTAAAGATCGAGGCGAGTTAAAACCAACTCGGCGGCTTCCTCGGTGGCGGCGGCGATCGCTTCTTGAGCCTGCTGCTCGTTGATGCGTTGGAGGATCCAGCCACCCAGAATGCTTGCCCCTAACCCCACCACCAGGGTGATAGCTACGCCCCAGCTCAATGCAAAAAACTTATGTTTTCTCACCCGCATTGTCCCATCGCAGAAGGCCTTGAAGCCTTCAAGATTAAAGTTCGAACCCTGTTGGGGGACGTCTGCAACTTAGTTCGTATGCATCACATTAACCTTGAGCCCCGAGGATAAAAATGAGCATATTTGAACGAAGGGGATAGGATGGCAATAAAGATAACCTTGCATGATCTGGCAGCCTTGCCTCAGAAGCGCATTGGCTTGTTCCTGAGTCTCTACGCCTTCGGCCACCAACTCAAGGCCTAGCGCCTGGCCTAACTTTATGATCGCTTCAATGATCGCCGAATCGCTTTTATCGGTGAGCATATCTCGTACAAAGCCCTGATCTATTTTCAGAACATCAATTGGAAACCGCTTGAGATAAGCCAAGCTCGAATAACCTGTGCCAAAATCGTCGATAGAAATGCGAACCCCTAACGCCTTGAGATGAAAAAGGGTTTCTCGGGCGTTATCAATATCTCTTGCCAGCACCCCTTCGGTAATCTCCAACTCCAGGGATTCTGCTTCTAGTCCAGATTCGACCAAGACGCCTTTCACCATGTCCAGGAAGGACTCCTCGCGAAATTGCACGACGGAGATGTTCACGCTAATGGAAATATCATGACCCAGTTCACGAAGCACTCGCGCATCGTTACAGGCCTGGAGCAGAACGTATTTGCCAATCGGAATGATCAGCCCTGTTTCTTCCGCCAGTGGAATGAAATCGGCAGGCGAAACCAAAATACCGTCATGATTGCGCCACCGGATCAGCGCCTCTATCCCAATAATCTGGTTCTGCCGGGCATCGACCTTCGCCTGGTAAAAGACCTCAAAAACGCCATCTTCCAAAGCAGAGCGCATATGGCGCTCAAGCAGGTGCCTGGCACGCATGCTGCTCTCGATAAGCAGAGAAAAAAAACAATAGCGATTGCGACCTGAAAGTTTCGCCTGGTACATGGCCGAGTCGGCATGCCGGTAAAGTGACTCCAGATCGTCGCTATCCTCAGGGAACACACTAATACCGATGCTTGCGGAAAGGTCGTATCGGTTCGCCTGGATTGAAAATGGACTGGAGATTGTTGCGAGTACCCTTTCAGCGAAGTCGCCCACGGCGTCGAAACCTATCACCTCTGGCAGGAGGAGGATGAACTCGTCTCCTCCTTGCCTGCTAACGGTATCCACTACGCGCAAAGATCGCGATAATCGCAATGCAACCTCTTGTAACACCAAGTCGCCGACAGAGTGGCCCATCGAATCGTTGATTACTTTGAAGTTGTCCAGATCAAGCAGTAGCATCGCCACACGGCTATGGTTTCGACGGGCCTTTTGTAAAGCCTGCTCGGTACGATCCTGCAACAGTATTCGGTTGGGTAGTCCAGTTAATGCATCGTGATTGGCGAGCCTCTTGGCCTCATTTCGCAAGGCGATATGAGCCTTGATATGAGCTCTGGCAACTGGAATATTCAGCGGCTTTTGAATAAAGTCCACTCCGCCGCACTCAAGAGCGCGAAGTTCATTGTCTGTATGCGTATGAGAGCTTACAAAAATGACCGCTGCGTCCAAAAGCTCCGGATCGGATTTCAGCGCCCGGCAGACCTCGAAGCCGTTCATTCCTGGCATTTCTATGTCGAGCAAAACTACATCGGGCCTGCATTGACGAGCAATCTCTAGCGCCTCCTGACCACTTTTGGCGACATAGACCTCGGCTAAATCTCGCACTGCGATGCTCAGAACTCTTAGGTCAGTGACCTGATCATCGACTATCAGGAGGACTGGTTTGAGGCCAAACGTCTTGTCGCGCATTCCATTGCTCCTTGCAAATCCCTTGCATTAATAACAAGCAATCCTAGACCAGCTTTTCTTCGGTGGGATGCCCGACCTGCAAGTCCCGAATATGTTCAAGCCAGGCCCGCTAACCGTTGAAGTCTTTCAAGGTCTGCTTCGGGTTCGCCATTGTTCATGGCTGCGGCAAGGCGGATGACCACTTGTTCGCGGCGCACCTGCATGGGAGGCAAGGAGTAGATAGCACCTATCAATTCACGCAGTGCCATAGGCAGTCCCCAGCGCGCTTTCAAGCGAACTGCAAAAGGGGCTGCGAAATCACGGACAGCATGCAGGAGCACTTCTTCGTTTACGGTATTCCCCTGGTTCTCCCATTTCTGAGTTTGGTACAGCACACAGAGTTCGTCCATACGGTGCAACAGGGCCGCACTTTGTAGTGGCGCGGGATCCAAACCGCATTGTTGTGCCAAGAGAACAAACCTTTCAGCTAAACGCTCAGCATCATCTAAATGAGCCTGGACGAAAGTCATTAGTATGGCGTTAAGTTGAGTATTAGTCTGTCGTAAGGCCTGGCTAATCGCCAAATTCACACTGGCAAGCCCTCCTAACCGTGTAAGAGCGCCGTCCAAATTCGTGCACGGTTGGCAGTACCCAAGATAACCAGCACTGTTGGCTGCTGCGATCAGATGGGCACACAGCGCCGGATCATGCTGCCAATCATTGGTGACTTCTGGAAAGTCCAGCCCCCCCATATCCAAGCTGGAGTTTTTCCTTTACCGACGCGAGTAAGGGCAAGCCCAACTCACCCGCAGACAAACCACTGAGATAGCTGATCAGGTCTTTAGAAATGATAGTGGCAGTTCGGTTGGGCTCATCAGGAGGAAGAAGCGTTTCCAGGCATTGGACAACGCTCAAAACCTGAAATGGCTTGGTGGCGCCAGACCGTCGGCGTTTGCGACAGCACGAAGTAGGCTTTCCAACCTAGAAGGCACCCAGTACGAAACCGCAGCCTGAGATACGCCGAGAGCCAGAGTTGTTTTGGTCTGCCCGCGGAAGTAGTCGACGAGCCTTTCGATGGATTCATATGAGCCCCTGACGATAAGCCTGCTTATACCCAATATAGAAGTACCCTTATTTGCAGGCCAATAAGGAAACTTATAAATTCCAGCGGATGAGCACACTCGCTGAAAGAATCAAATCCGCACGAATTCACGCCAAGCTGACGCAAAAGGCTCTCGCTCTAAAGGCAGGGGTCGAGCAGCCAGTGATTTCGCAGTTGGAGACTGGAAAGAACCTTCAAAGCGCGCATCTACCGAAAATCGCGCATGCGTGCGGCGTAAGCGCAATCTGGCTGTCTGAGAATATTGGTCCAATGACCGCCACAGCGAAGTCCGATTCGAATGTCGGCGATGTGCGCCAGCAAGCTGAGTCCTACCGCTACCCGGTGATCAGTTGGGTCGCCGCTGGCGCATGGGCCGAAGCAGTGGCGCCCTACCCGGCCGGCTTCTCAGATCGATATGAGTTTTCCGAGTACGACTCAGAGGGTGCGGCGTTTTGGCTGGAGGTCAAAGGCGACTCGATGACATCCCCAGCCGGGCATAGCATCACTGAAGGCACGCTGATCCTGGTGGACACAGAAGCAAAGGCCGCGCCTGGAAAACTTGTGATCGCCAAACTGCCAGAGAGCAATGAGGCAACGTTCAAAAAGCTCGTCAGCGATGGCGGGAGACTGTTCTTAAAGCCACTGAACCCTGGCTACCCGATTGAACCGTTTGACGAGCATTGCCGGATCAGCATGACGAATTTCTCCAGTAGTGAGTCCCCTCTGATCAGATCTAAACCCTTGGCCACCACGGCTGGAGGATTTAAGTTCGCTATGTTCCGACGCGGCCACGTAAGGCGTACTCGTCGCTATTGATGGTGAATGTACAAAAAGAGATGTATGGCCACACCACATGGCAATTGGCCGCCGTCACGAAAGCTCCCCCGCACATGAACTTGTCGCAGAGCTAGTTTAACCACAGTCTGATATGCGACCGGTTGAATCCACAGTCGAATGCGCCTGCTCGGAGTCAGCACTCAAACGCAGGCTTGAACCCATTTTGCGTTTTGCTGACGACGACTCTGCTTGTTTACATACATAGAAGCATCGGCACAAGCAAGTAGCTCACCCAGAGGCTTAAGCTCCTTTGGCGAACACCCAGCAGCGCCAGTGCTTAACCCAATGGGATAACGACAGCGTTCACTGCCATTGAATTCATCGACCAGTGCTTGCACACGAGCAGAGAGGGCATCCGACGGCTCCCCCGCGTCGACAGCCAGAACAACGAACTCATCACCGCCGATCCGAGCCACAACATCGCTTTGCCTAAACGCGGCTGTGAGCACCTGCGCAGCAGCGATGATCGCCAAGTCGCCCGCCTCATGGCCGTGAACATCATTAAGTTTTTTCAGACCGTCGAGATCAATAAAAAACAGCAAGCAGAATTGATCATTACGACGAGCTGAGCGCATTAGCTGGTCAGCCAAAAGAAAAAAACTACGGCGATTGTGCAAGCCAGTCAGTTCATCCGTCAGCGACAGTCGGCGCACCTCATCTTCGACCTTTTGTCGCTGCGATATTTCCCCCATCAGCGTTCTGTTCACCGTTTCTAGCTCACTGGTTCGCTCAACCACCCGCAATTCAAGTGCCGCATTCAGGGCTGCCAGTTCCGCCTCGGCATTCCCTCTCGACCTATCGATCTGCTGGAGATGCCTAGCAGTTCTCAGTATTACCGCAACAAGCGTGGCGATGCTCAAAGTCGCCATCCACGCTAAGCTGAACCGATCGTCGTAGTAGCCCAGCTTTTCTCCGGCCAGTAGCGCGCCTCCGATGCTGAGAATTACCACTGGGATACTAGCCAGTAAGCTTCTCGCTACCTCGCTACCTCGCTACCTCGCCACCCGCAGTATCGCTTGTCAGCAACTCGACGAATTCCGAGCGCTGTTGGATAGCCAGCAGTCCGGTATTGAACAGAATCAGCGCAATAGCCGTATGGATGGCCATTGAGCTATACAGGCCGACCGAGTAGAGAGCGCTGACATCGAACAAATAACCAGCAAGTGCTATCAGGCTTATAAATAGTGTTGAAGACGCAAAATATTGCGGCAGTGACGGCCTGCCCTCAAACATCAGGCCAAAGCCAGAAAGCAGAAGGCACAGGGCCGTAGCGGGAGCCATTCGCCCTGGAAAAGTAACGGGTTGGCTGCGTTGAAGCTCGAAAGGAAGTAGCAAATCAAGCGTTAGATCAACCGACAGGACATATTCAATGAGGGTCAAACCACCAACCAGTATTGCCAATACTGCGCAAAACCGCATGATCAAGCTTCCGGCCAGAGACGCTCTGAACGTAGCACACCACAGTCCCACTCCGAGGACAGTGAACGTACTGGCGGTATTGACCATCATCGCAGTCCAGCCAGGAAGCACTGTTCTTAGCATGGGCACATCAAGCAGCCAGCCCGCCAGCACACATATACCGACTACCGTCACAGTGAAGGCGGCCGATCGGGCATAGATTAAGAATCTGACGCAGCCTTTTTACCTGGCTGACTTCGTGCTCTAGCCTCATCGTCGTCTCCGTTAATGCATTATTAAAAGCCATCACTATGATGGCACGCATTGAGTACTGTTGCTCCTCTGTGACTCTGTTACTCAATGAAAACCCTTGGACGTACGCAGACTGACTAATTGCCCGTAGAAATTTTACGTAAAATTTACGGGGCTTTGAGGTTGAGCATCCGATACTGCGCGGTGCTAATTTGGCAGGCTACTTTTATGTCCCTCGCAGCAATGCGGCTTATCGGTTTCATCTTAGGCATTTTTCTGATCACGCTGGCCATAAGCATGGCAATTCCCATGATCACACTGGTGGCCTATGAGCGTAGCGACGATCTGTCGGCCTTTCTCTGGTCGAGTTTGATTACCTTCATCTGTGGCCTCCTGTTGATCGTGCGGGGGCGCCCGGATACTGGCCAGCTTCGTCCCAGGGATATGTACCTGCTGACTACCGCAAGCTGGGTAGTTGTGTGCACCTTCGCCGCGTTGCCAATGGTGTTCATCAGCGATATCAGCTACACCGACGCGTTCTTTGAAACGATGTCTGGCATCACAACGACGGGGTCAACGGTACTCACCGGTTTGGATACCGCATCTCCCGGCTTGTTGATCTGGCGCTCCATGCTGCATTGGTTGGGAGGCATCGGCTTTATCGGCATGGCTGTGGCGATCCTTCCACTGCTGCGCGTAGGCGGCATGCGCCTGTTCCAGACGGAGTCCTCAGATTGGTCAGAGAAAGTGACGCCGCGTTCCCATGTGGCAGCTAAGTACATCCTGCTGCTCTATCTGGGACTTACTGGCTTCGGAGCCCTGGCGCTTTGGATCGCTGGGATGACACCTTTTGAAGCGATCAACCACGCAATGTCGTTGATCTCTACTGGAGGATTCTCCACTTCGGACGCCTCACTTGGGCATTGGGCGCAGCCAGTGATTCACTGGGTCGCCGTGGTCATCATGATTCTGGGCAGCCTGCCCTTTACCTTGTACGTTGCGACATTGCGGGGCAATCGGCGTGCGCTGATCAAGGATCACCAGGTACGCGGATTTCTTGGGTTCTTGCTCGTCACATCGCTGGCTGTGGGTACTTGGTTGTGTTTTCACAGCGATTACGGATGGTGGGATGCGTTTCGTATCGTGGCAGTCAATGTGACCTCGGTCGTCACGACCACCGGTATTGCGGTTGGCGACTATACGTTATGGGGCAGCTTCGCTGTCTTGCTTTTTTTCTATCTGACTTTTGTTGGTGGATGTTCAGGCTCAACGGCAGGTGGTCTTAAAATCTTCCGTTTTCAGGTGGCTGCCGCCCTACTGGTCAGTAGTTTGAAGCAGTTGATCCATCCTCGAGCCGTGATTCAGAAGAAGTACAACGGTCATCCCATCGACGAGGAGATCGTGCGCTCGCTGTTGACCTTCTCGTTTTTCTTCACCGTCACCATTGCTGTCATCGCCTTGGGCCTGGCTCTCATTGGACTTGATTGGACAACAGCATTGAGCGGCGCCGCTACTGCGGTGTGTAACGTCGGGCCAGGGCTCGGCACGATCATTGGGCCGGCAGGTAATTTCTCAACATTACCGGATGCCGCCAAATGGCTACTGACCGTGGGAATGCTTCTAGGAAGGCTGGAAATCCTGACGGTGTTGGTACTCGTAACTCCTGTTTTCTGGAGATATTGACCTTTACTGTAATGGAACTGGATCACCGACTTTGTCGGGCTCTGAGGCCAGTTTAATAAGGTGCATGGGGCAGGTGAGTGAATCGCACCTAGTTTCGTAGACTGTTGGTGCTGGTGCGGTTTTAACCCAAGCTGCTGACTTCAGCTTCCCCTTAGGCGGTCTGTGAAGACACGCATAAGACCATCGATTATCAAGTATTCGGATAGGTCATTGATTTCCGGTAGCCTGGGTCAAAACCGCATCAGCGCCAACATCTCTGATTCATTATTGTTCTCCCCTACCCCGTGTTTTGCTCTTCGTCAAAGTCAGGCTCAACAGGACCGAAATCAAGATGATGCCGCCGACCGTGGCCAGCGACCATTGGATCGGCATGTGCCACCACGGCGCGACCAACATCTTGCAGCCGATGAACACCAGTACGATGGCCAGACCATATTTCAGCAAGTGGAAGCGGTCGGCCATGTCGGCAAGCAGAAAATACAGTGCGCGCAGGCCCATGATGGCAAAAATGTTGGAGGTGAACACGATGAAGGGGTCGGTGGTGACGGCGAAGATGGCCGGGATGCTGTCAACCGCGAACACCAGGTCACTGGCCTCGATCAGTACCAGCACCAGGAACATCGGCGTGGCCCAGCGCAGGCCGTTCTGGCGCACGAAGAAGCGCTCGCCGTGAAAACCGTCGGTGATGCGCAGATGGCAACGCAGCCAGCGCAGCAAGGGGGTTTTTTCTAGGTCAGGCTGCTGCTCGGCGAAGATCAGCATTTTGATGCCTGTGATGACGAGGAAGGCGCCAAAGACATAGAGCAGCCAGGCGAACTCCTGCACCAGCCAGACACCGGCGAAAATCATACCGGCACGCATGACCATGGCGCCGAGCACGCCATAGAGCAGGACACGGCGCTGCAACTCTGGCGGCACGGCGAAGTAGCCGAAGATCATCACGAAAACGAACATGTTGTCGATCGACAGCGACTGCTCGATCAGATAGCCCGTGATAAATTCGAGCGTTTTACGCTGGGCCACTTCGGCACCGAACATGCTGTGCAGATGCCACCAGAGCAGGGCGGCGAAGACCAACGCCAAGCTGATCCAGGCAATGACCCAGGCCAGCGCTTCGCGGACCAAAACACGATGCGCCTTGCGCCCGCCGAAGACGAACAGATCCAGCGCCAGCATGGCAAGGACGAAGCCAATGAAGGCGGCCCACATCCAGGGTTGGCCGACGCTTATGGCGGTCATTTCATTATCCAAGGTTGGCCGATGCTCATGTAGCGCCGCACGATCACCCGTCCAATGCGGGCGGGGCCATGACTTAAGGTGTAGTCCAGACGCTTACTGAAGTATTCGTGCAAACCCTGGGTTAGCTCGAAACCGCGGCATTGGATCGCCATCTGCATGACCTCCGTATGAAGCAGCAAGGGGCTGGAAGAGGTCATGCTAACGGGCAGGTTGTATCAATAAAAATCGTTTATTTTTCCCGAATTGTTCGTTGCTAACGAAGTATTGATGCAAATGTTCAACTACCGGCAGTTGCATGACTTCTGGTGCGTGGCCCAGGCGAGGAGCATGGCGCGCGCCAGTTCTTCCCGCCTCCTACTCGATCTCGATGAAACGATCTGCTACAGCCTTCGAAAGGTCTGGAAACTGTAAGCCGGTAATGCTGGCGTATATTGATAGTGTCGATCCAGGTAGTTGAGGCGGTAAGAGATCGCCAATGGTGGGACAAGCGAGAGTGCTGGGGGCGCTAGCGGATAACCCAGAACGTTTGGAGGTGCCACATGAGGCAGTATCAACGACTCTTTCTGATAGCAGGTCCAACCATGCGTCACTCGCCGGCGATGGAGCGGGCAATCGCACTTGCCGATGCCACAGGAGCAGCGCTGCATATCGCGGTGTTCATCGAAGACTTCGACCTAATGCGGTTAATGAGCAACAGTGAACAACTTCGTGAGAGTTGCCGGCAGGAGAACCTGCAGTGGTTGACTGATGAGGCCGAACTCATGCGCAGAAAGGGCATCAATGTGACCACCGAAGTTGCTTTGACCCGAGACCCGCTGCAAGAGATCCTTAAGCATGTGGCTGAAATGCAGCCGGACCTGATTATCAAGGACGTACATCATGAATCAGCGCTCAAACGCGTATTCGCCACGCCTTTGGATTGGCAGTTGTTGCGCGAATGTCCGCCCCCCATACATCTGGTCAGCGAAGTCAGGTGTCCGCTTCCTCGGGTGATTGTGGCGGCGGTTGATCCATCGCATCCAGAGGGTCAGATCAGCGGAATCAACGACAGCGTCATTCAGGCGGCGAACGAACTGGCGGCGCAATGTGATGCTGAGTTGCACATGCTGTATGCCTATGAACTGACACACACACATTTCTCTGATGCAGGTGCTGGCGCCGTGACGATGCCAGGCTTCAGCAACGACGTGCGCCGGTCTCTTGAAAAGTGCTTCGTTGCCTTGGCTGGACGCTACGACGTGTCAGCTGAGCGACAACACTTCATTGCAGGGCCGCCAACCAAAGCGATGGTCGACTTTGCGACTCATACTCGAGCGGATGTCTTCGTAATGGGAAATACCCATCACAAAGGGGTGGACAAGCTGGTTGGCAGTACAACGGAGTATGTTCTGTATCAGGTGCCTTGCAGCGTTTTGGCCATCAAGGGAGCAGCGAATCAATGAACGAAAAACCGCCACTATCGCAGCCGGCTGTTGGTGCTGATGTGGTTTTGACCCAAGCTGCTGACTTCAGCTGACCCATAGGCGGTCTATGAAGACACGCATAAGACCATCGATTACCGAGTATTCAGGTAGGTCAACGATTTCCGGTAACCTGGATCAAAACCGCATCAATGCCTACACGTGTTTTGGATGTAATAATTTCGTCGACATGGATCGAACGCTGCTGCATCCTTTTTGATGCACCATCAGCGCTGGCGGCACTCACCACGGACGAGGCACTGCTTTCATGAAGCGCCAGTTTGGTGCCAGCGTTGGCCCAGCAATGGACGAGCCCCTGCCAACCATCACCGCCGGTGGCGCCAGCAAAAGCTCGCTGGTTGAATTTCAGCTTTCACCAGAGGTTGAAGCTGGTGCACTGCAGGTCGCGGCATTTCTGATCAGCTATTACGGTACCGAGAACGTGAGCGGCACCAGCGAACCAGCACCGACGATCACCACCAAAGATCGCCTGGGACTGGTCACCATGACGATCAAGGGGCACGTTGTACGTGATCGCCGATATCAGTCTGCGAATGCTGCACAACGTACGGCGCAATACGCGTAGATGTCGAATCCCGGTATTACACATGGGAGTTCGAGGCTATCAAAGACGCGATCCTCGACGGAACGCTGGCATATACACCTACATTGCTTCGTAACGCATGGCCCTCGATCGACGAAAGAACCTGCATTGATCGTTAGTCCGCCGAGGGTGTATTTCCATCGGCCGGTCGACCATCTAGAGCAGGCATCGGATCCGTTTGAACGCCGGTTACGATGGAAGCCCAAGCAGCATATGCATTCTTGTGTCGGGACACCGCTTCATCCCATCGGCTCCCCGAAACCTCGCTTGAAACGACTAGCATCATAAGGTGATTGGTAGTTGCATCGAGATCGAGCAAAAGATGGTGGGCGGTGAAGCGAAAATCATCAATCGAAGGCATGACGTCACACTTATAGTTTGGTAAGTGGTGCGGGATCGTTCCCGCACCACATGACATCAGTGTGAGAGTACTCCGTATCTCATTGCGAACGGGCAGACAGCCGGTTGCTGGAGATTGAGTTCCAAGCCAAATTTTTCGAACCGTTCTATTCGCGCCACTTACCGCTCCTGCACCCTTCAAGGTTGACCGCTATTTCGAGGACGCTGATTTACGAATACCCGGACCACCAGCAGTAGCCAACTGCTGAGCTCGACCGACACCCCAAGCCAAAACTCTGGTCATCGATTCGCCAGGGTGTGAGTCAACCGCCACTTTATGCAAAGCCATGCCATCGGGGGCATAAATTCCGATGAACATTTGCGTTTCGCCGGTGCGCGAAAGCCTGACTTGTACGTCGATGTGACTCCCATCATTAAGAGTTTCATCATGTGTTCTGCAATGGAGCTCGGGGTCTGACCACTCCCAGAATATGTTGCCTCGAAGTCTCATAGATCCCTCCTGCCCATTCCCTGTGATGGTCAGTAGTGTCCAAAACTAGACCTCTGCAAACGAAGTCCAACCTCGTCGAAACGGTATCGGACAACTGGTAGAAACAGCTGTACGGGTTCCAATTTCTCGTACAACTTTCAGCCGCTATGGCGGCAACGACGAAGTCATACCTATTTTTGTCATCGCCCGTATGGCCTGGCTCGACGGCGCGGCGCAGATGGACGTGTTTCACCATGTCCCGCCGGTGGCCATGATCGCTCTCCGCCATGAGACCACCATTCACAGGCGGCCAATCAGACCACCTGACCCGCTCTCATCCATTGCTATGCCAGCCCAGCTTGGACCGGATGGCGGAACCTACTCATTCTTTGGAACCAATGGGAAGGGGCGATAATACAAAATTTTGGCGTTCAGAAAGGTTGCAACTAATTCTGCCTCTTCCTTGGTTGCGCCCACCATTAGACTGAAAACTGGCGGATCTACCGGGAGCCCCGGTATGTCGTCATGAAACTCCATCATCAGAAAGGGGTCGACGTCGTCCACCTCTTTAACGGTGAAGACGACTCTGGTTTTGTAGCTCATTCCCGCCTCCTTCCAGCATACCGGACACACCGTCTGGGTTTGACTAGGTTTGGGCGCCCGATTCCAGTTACGAGGATTTAGTCTTCTGCGCTGAGATCTTCATACTCAAGGGGCAATTCCATCCATGCATCAAGGGCTGCTATCTGTCGCGCTACGGCAACATCCCACAAGGGACCGACAGCCCTGTTATCACGCATCATTGCCTGTATGTCTGATGTCGCGTCTTTGTATTCATGATGAAACGCTAACGCTTTTTCCAAAATCTCTTTCCGTCGATTCATGGGACTTCTCCCGAGACAGATTGAAATAATCTCGAACAGCAATCACCGCCATCGAGAATTGTTGCATTCCTCAATAGGTGGAGTGCTGCTCGGGACAGTAATTCCCGGTGGCCTGACCGTCGGTAAATAACTCCCTCCCCCCTAAAAGCCAGCCGCTATCGCGGCAAGGACGAAGTCATGCCCGAAGAAATCGTATTGATCCAGCCAAGGTCGTTCGCGATGAGTACGGCATGTTCTGGCACCCAGAGTTCCCTGAATTGGAGGAATGCAACGGAGCAAAAGCAAGCAGAGGATCGCCGATCAGGGCCTGACCGTAGGAATGGTCAGCCTTGCATTCGCCGACGACACAATCGCGAATCGCTACAGCGAATCCGGCAACCCTGGTTGCAACTACTGAAAGCCAAAAAATCTGAGGATGAAGGCTGCTTTGGCTTATCCATAAATGACACTGACGACGGCCCAGTTTACTGGTGGGCTCGACTTGAGGTGACGCCATGCTCCTGAAAGCAATCACCGTCGGCGGCTTGGGCGCCATCATCACCTCTGTCGTAGGGGTAGCCACATGATCATCTCAATAGCAGCGCCGCTCTACATGAAATGGATTATCTACGAAGGGCCGTGGCGATAGTGTCCACCCCGCCAGCTGCGGCCACTCAGCGATTCTCTGAAACAGCTGGAGGGGCGAACGGCTGAACCTTATCCGAGTGAGACTTTCTCGTACATCAGCTATTCCCCGATATCAAGATCGGTCACACCGAACATTTCGCAGGAAGAGAGTTGCATGAACTCCACGACCCGGCCCTCCAACTCCACGACCAACACTAGCCGGCCACCGGACAGGCAATCCACTGAGGCCGAAGCCTTGGAGGTGCGCAGCGGGTGGCGCAAGGTAAGTATGGAAGGGCCGGGTGGGATCTAGTCTGCTGGTCTTGATCCACTTACGGCATTAGGTATTGAGGCCTGATTGGCTGACGAGTGCAGGCGTGACGTAAAACTGCAGATCCAAGCCGAGCGATAGCGACTTTGCGCCCCTAGGCCTGCTCGCCAACGTCAGCTGCACACAAAACCTGCTCAATTAATGACCCGCACATTGCGAGCCCTGTATTCCGCAGTACCTGGGTCATTATCCACAGATATACCCACGCCTTTTGTGGATAGCTTTGACGCCTATACACGCACTCCTCAGAAAGCAGAAGGACTCTGCGGCCTGCGCGGCTCCCAATGGCTATTCGATCCGGGTATAGCCAAGTAGAACTACCGGTACGCGAGAAGGCTCTGTCGGCCTGACGAGCAAGCCATCAGTTTCTTCGCCGACCTCACCCAGATGTTCGGCTGGGCCAGAAAGCGCCAGCCTTGGCGGGCTTTACCGGTCGAGGGCGATCCTACGGAACTGGTCGTCATCACCCCATTGATTCCTGCTGACTACGAGGCCGAAAGAAGCCGGACTCTTTCGCCCGCTGAGTTGTTGGAAAATCTGCAAAAAATCTCAAGGCATTGGGGAGTCAAGACCTGAAAAACCTCATTCGCAAGGGGTGGCCGCCATAAAAAATAGAAAATAAATGTGTAGATAAAAAGCCTAGTCGCCCTTTTTAAGATCCGTCTCATGTGCCTCTCAAAGGCAGCAATGCACCATTGATTGGCTTACCCACGGGATAGGCACACAACCATCAATCTCTCAAAAGGGGCATTGCAATGCTGAATAAATTGAGCAAATACACTCTCGCCTGCGGCGCTTCCTGGCTGCTGGCCAGCACCGCTGCACAGGCTGCGGACGGGCAGATCGAATTCACCGGATCAGTGACCGACAACGCTTGCACCATCACCACCGGTGACGTGAACAAGTCCGTCACCCTTGACCCGGTACAAATCTCCGACTTCGGGCCAACCGTTGGTGCCGCCGCCAAGGCGAAAGCGTTCTCCATCAGCCTGGACAACTGCAGCACCGCGACCCGCAAGAACGTCGCGATCACCTTCAGCGGCCAGCAAGACGGTACCGACTCGAGCCTGCTGGGCCTGACCGGTGAAAACCAGGTGCGTGGTATCGCCATTCAGATCGCCGACGCCCGCACCGGCAACAAGCTGCCACTGAACTCGCCGACCGCCGACTACGACCTGCGTCCGCAGTCCAACACCTTTGACTTCACCGCCGCCTACGTTCGTACCATCGCCGACACCAAGAATGAAGAAGGTGAAGTGACTGCATCCGGTATCGGTACCGGTCAGGTCTACGCCCTGGCCAGCTTCGACGTCACCTACAAGTAATTGCTCGTCAATACC
Source organism: Pseudomonas sp. GM60 (assembly GCF_000282415.1). Taxonomy (NCBI): domain Bacteria; kingdom Pseudomonadati; phylum Pseudomonadota; class Gammaproteobacteria; order Pseudomonadales; family Pseudomonadaceae; genus Pseudomonas; species Pseudomonas sp. GM60. The sequence continues at coordinate 8,091 of NZ_AKJI01000086.1, read as the reverse complement.
GTGGGCCTGGCGCTGTAGCGCTGGCCCACGGACTTCAAAGGTTCCCCATCATGCGTTTGAAACTTTGTTTTTTTCTCGCCCTGTTGCCGCTCTGGCATAGCGGGGCAGCGAACGCCGCCGTCACCGTTGGCGCCACGCGGCTGATCTACGACGGTGCCTCGAATGAAGCCAACCTCACCATTAGCAATCGCGAAGACGACTCGCCGTACCTGGTGCAGTCCTGGGTCAGCCGCTTCGGTAGCGCCAACGACGAAAGCGTCGATAACTTTATCGTCACACCGCCGCTGTTCAGGCTCGATGCCAACCACGAAAACATCCTGCGCGTGATCTTTGCCGGCGGCGCCGACGTACCTCAGAATCGGGAAAGCCTATTCCTGATGAACGTCAAGGCCATCCCGGCCATGAGCGATGAACAACGCGGCAAGAATGTGCTGCAGATCGCCCTGAAAACCACCATCAAGCTGTTCTACCGCCCGGCCGGCCTGAAAGGTTCACTCAAGGACGCGGTAGCGCAGGTGAGCTGGAAGGCCAGCGCGGGCGCACTGACGTTCGACAACGCCTCCAAATATCACGTTGTGGTCAGTGAGCTGAAGCTCAACGGCCATCCGATCACCCAGGCACCGGATGTGCTCCATCCCGGGCAACAGCAGGAACTGCCGATCCAAGTCAAGGCCGGCGATGAAGTGCTGCTGAGCTACATCGATGACTACGGCAGCACCGTGACGGCGCCGACCATCCGCATTAACTGATACCCAAGAGCTACCCCAAGAGCTCCCGTCCAGGAACACCCATGTCCCGTTCACGCCCACTCACACGCTGTCGCGCCGTGAAGGCCTTCGGCTGCCCGCTTGCTGCTGCCGTGGCCTTGCACCTGGCACCCGCACAGGCCGGCTACCAGTTCGACGCGTCGTTCCTGGAGATCGGCGGCGGGCAGAGTTCGGCTGCAGTGAAACAACAGGTCAGCGCCATGAGCGAAGGCCAGTTACCGGGGATTTACCGGGTGGATGTGTCGGTCAACCAGCGTTTCGTCGAGCAACAAGATGTGCGCTTTATTCGCGCTACCAGCACGGCAGACCGTTCCGCCACCGGTCTTTTCCCGTGCCTGGATGCCGAGTTTTTCCGCGCCCAAGGGGTGGCCGACAGCGCCCTGAAAAACCGCACCGATGCCGATACCACTTGCCTGGCGTTCGACCAGGGGTTGGTTGGGGTGTGCTACGACTACGACTTTAACCGCCAGGTGCTGGCGATCGAAATTCCTCAGGCTTACCTGGGCAGCATTGCGTTTGAAGTGCGGCGCCGGCAGTGGAGCGAAGGCGAACAGGTGGCGTTCACCAACTATGCGTTTTCTGGCAGTACGGCGGAGTCCGATACAGGCCGACGCCAGGATCAGTTCGGCAGCTTGCGCAGCGGCGTGAATGCCGGTGCCTGGCGCCTACGCAACTTTTCCACCTGGCAGAAAGGCACGGGCAACACCGGGCGCTGGGAGTCGTTGGAAACCTATGCTCAGCGCGACATGGGCAACATGATGGCGATTGCGACGCTGGGCGACGCCACCACCGAAGGCGACCTGTTCGATGCTATCCCCTATCGCGGGCTGGGCATCGCCTCGGACCTGGACATGTTGCCGGACCAGGCCCGTGAGTTTGCGCCGGTGATTCGCGGCATCGCCAATGGCCGCTCGCGGGTGATCATCCGCCAGCGTGGTTATGTGATCCATGAGCAATGGGTGCCGTCGGGACCGTTTGCCCTGACCGATCTGTACATCACTGAGCGCTTTTGCTTAGGGGTTGATCTCAAAACCAAATCACTGTGCAAAGCTGCCTAAAGCAACGTGGGCGATTCATAGACACGCCGAATACACAGTAAAAATCAGGACAAGTGGCGTTACCTGTTGATATGCGGAGAATGACAACTCCATGCAGAGGTGTTCCTTCACGATTGCAGAGCACGGTAGGGGCGAGTTTGTTTACGCTTCTGGCGCTCCAGCCTTGACCTCATGATGCTTTGGCGAATACATCCCCCAACCAGTCCACAAACACCCGAACCCGTGGCGACATGTGACGGTTATGCGGGTACAGCACCGACACCGGCATGGGCGGTGGCGGTGTGTCGGTGAGGATTTCCTTCACCAGTCCTTGGGCGATTTGCGCTTCCATTCGGTAGTGCGGGCACTGGATCAGGCCAAGTCCGGCAATGGCCGACGCGGCATAGATCTCGGCGCCAAAGACCGAGACGGCGCCGTTGATGGCGACTTCCTTCAGTTCGCCATCGAGCATGAATTCGAATGGAAACAACTTGGCAGTGGTGCGCGAGACGTAGTTCACCGCGCGATGATGTTTCAGGTCGTCGAGATGCTTCGGCTCGCCATATTTGCGCAGGTAAGCCGGACTGGCGCAGGTGATCTGGCGCAGGTTGGCGACGCGACGGCCGATCAGTGCGGAGTCGCCTAGCATGCCGGCGCGCAGCACGCAGTCGACGCCCTCGGCAATCAGGTCGACAAAGCGGTCGGCCTCGCTGATGGACAACTCAATATCCGGGTAGCGCGCCATAAACTGCGGCAATGCCGGGATCACGAAGTGCTTGGCCAACGTGCCGTGCAGATCGACACGTAACCGCCCTTTCGGCGCCACGCCGCGAAATGCCAGTTCGGCTTCTTCCAACTCTGCCAGCAATTGCACGCAACGCTGGTAGTACGCCTCGCCATCCAGCGTAGGACGCACTTTGCGAGTGCTTCGCTCCAATAAACGTGTGCCGAGCCAGGCTTCGAACTGATTCAGAGTGTGAGTCAGCGTCGCCCGCGGCAGGTTCAGGTCGTCGGCAGCCAACGTGAAGCTGCTGCGCTCGTAGATCCGCACGAAAACCTTCATCGCTTTGACTTGATCCACGCGGGTTTCCTGGCGGTCGATTGTTGGCGATTATTGAACAGTCAAGGCAACTTTCGCGCATTTATCGCATTGAGTAAACATGTGAATCTGGCTTCACACCGAGCAACAACTCACGACTCAAAAGGAATCACCGCCATGACTACTCAAACCTCAAAAGTTGCCATCGTAACCGGCGCCTCTCGCGGCATCGGCGCCGTGATCGCCAAACAACTGGCCAACCAGGGTTTCGCCGTCGCCGTCAACTACGCCAACAGCGCCACCGAAGCCTCGGCGCTGGTTGCTGAACTGCATCAGGCCGGCCGCCAGGCCATAGCGATCAAGGCGGATGTGTCGAGCGCTGAGGACGTGCGCCGGCTGTTCGATGAGACCGAAGCGCAACTGGGCAAGGTCGACGTGCTGGTGAACAACGCCGGCATTCTCAAGGTGCTGCCACTGGCGCAACACAGTGATGAACTGTTCGACCAGAACTTCAACATCCACGCTCGCGGCACCTTCAACACCCTGCGCGAAGCCGCCACTCGCCTGAACAGCGGTGGCCGGATCATCAACTTCTCCAGCAGCACCGTCGGCATGAACCTGCCGGGTTATGCGGTGTACATCGCCAGCAAAGCGGCGGTGGAGTCCCTGACCCAGGTGTTCGCCAAGGAAATGCGCGGTCGCAACATCACCGTCAACGCCGTGGCACCTGGTCCCGTGGCCACCGACCTGTTCCTGCACGGCAAGAGCGAAGAACAAATCCAGACCTTCGCCAAGATGGCGCCGCTGGAACGCCTGGCTCAGCCAGAAGACATCTCCCGCGTTGTGTCCTTCCTGGTCGGCCCGGATTCGGCCTGGGTCAACGGGCAAATCCTGCGCGTCAACGGCGGCCTCGTCTGAGCCGCTTCCCCCCAAGCAGCATGATTGAAGGAGATCTGATCATGAGCCATCCAGCCAACACCCCCGCCCGCACCGGGCAATCGAAACTGATGTTCACGCTGTTCACCGCGGTGGCGGCTGCCAGCGCCGCACTGGCAGCAGGCTCCAGCCTGCTGCTGACCTTGCCGATCTGGGCGATGTTTGTCGGCTGGGTGGCGTTCTTCAGCCGCGGCCTAACCCTGCGTGACGGCCTGGTGAACCTCGGCTGTGTGCTGATGGGCATCGTGTTCGGTATGGGCGCGGTGCTAAGCATCGGTGTGCTGACCCCAAGTCTTGGAATGTTTGCCTTGCCGGTCGTGGTGTTTGTGGTGGCGATGATCGTGGTGTCGCTGCGGGCCTTGTCGGTGATGAACAACATCGTCGCCTACTTCCTCGGCCTGATCGCCTACTTCGCCGCGCACCTGGAACCTTCCTTGGGAAGCTTCGCTGAACTGGGCGGTGCCGGGACTCTCGGCTCCTTCGCCGGCTGGTTGTCCCACGCCGTGCAACAACGTCTTCCCCGTCGTGCCTGAAACCCACCCTTACAGAGGTTAATCTCATGAAATCCGTCATTCTGATTACCGGTGCTTCTAGTGGTTTCGGCGCACTCACTGCCCGAGCCCTTGCCGACGCCGGCCACACCGTCTACGCCAGCATGCGCGAAACTCTGGGCCGCAACGCGCCACAGGTGGCGCAAGTGCAACACTACGCCGACCGACATCAGGTCGACCTGCGCAGCGTCGAACTGGACGTCGCGTCGAGCGAATCGGTCGAGGCTGGTGTCGCGAAGATTATCGAGGATTGCGGTCGTCTGGACGTGATTATCCATAACGCCGGGCACATGTCCTTCGGCCCCGCCGAGGCCTTTACGCCCGAGCAGTTCGCCCAGCTCTACGACATCAACGTATTGAGCACCCAGCGGGTCAACCGCGCCGCACTGCCGCAGTTGCGCAAACAGGGAAAAGGACTGGTGCTGTGGGTGTCATCCAGTAGCGCACGCGGCGGCACTCCGCCGTACCTGGCACCCTACTTTGCCGCCAAGGCGGCAATGGATTCGCTGGCGGTGTCCTATGCCAGTGAGTTGGCGCGCTGGGGCGTGGAAACCTCGATCATCGTGCCGGGCGCGTTCACCAAGGGCACCAACCACTTCGTGCATTCCGGCTCGCCCGCCGACCAGGCCCGCGCCGCCGAATACAACGAAGGCCCTTACGCCGGCGTGCCGGATCAGGCACTCAAAGGGCTGGCAGCCCTGGAACCGGCCGGTGCCGATGTCGGTGAGGTAGCCAACGCCATCGTCGAGATCGTCGGCATGCCTTTCGGCACCCGCCCGTTCCGGTGTCATATCGACCCGTCCCAGGACGGTGCCGAAATCGTCAACGCCATGGCCGACCGGGTGCGGGCCGAGATGTTCCGCCGCATTGGCCTGGAAGACCTGCTCAAGGCGGCTATTCGCTGAGGCAGTCCTCCCTACAAAGCGGTCCAAGAAATTCCTTGGGCCGTCTTCGTTCCCGAAAGATTGATGATCGAGCAACACACGCTCAAGCAACAGACCAATCGCTCCACGCAGTATTTCGTCGACTCGGTGAGCCGTTATTTCTACGCTGCCTCAGTAATGTCCAAATACATGATGTTAGGGGAGGATTCGACCTTAAACGCGCTCCAGCACCAACGCCACTCCCTGTCCTACTCCGACACACATCGTTGCCAGAGCTTTATGCCCGGTGCACTTTTCCAGTTGATGCACCGCCGTCATCACCAGGCGCGCACCCGATGCACCGAGGGGATGACCTAAGGCGATCGCACCGCCGTTGGGATTGACCCGAATGTCGTCATCCGCCAGCCCGAGTTGGCGGAGCACCGCCAAGCTCTGGCTGGCGAAGGCCTCATTGAGCTCGATGGTGTCGAAATCGGTGATGACCAAGCCCAGGCGCTGCAGCAACTGGCGCACCGCCGGAACCGGTCCCATGCCCATGATTCGCGGGGCAACGCCGGCACTGGCCATGCCCAGGACTTTGGCCCGCGGCGTCAGCCCGTGTCGTTGCACCGCGACGGCTGAGGCCAGGATGAGCGCCACTGCGCCGTCGTTGACCCCGGAAGCGTTGCCCGCGGTGACCGTGTTATCACCGCCATTGACCGGCTTGAGCCGAGCCAGTGCCTCCAGAGTTGTTTGCGGGCGAGGGTGTTCGTCCTGATCCACCACTAGGTCGCCCTTTTTGCCCCTGATCAGTACCGGGACAATTTCCTCGGCGAAAAACCCCAGGTCCTGGGCACGCATGGCGCGCTGCTGGCTGCGCCAGGCGAACGCGTCCTGGTCAGCCCGAGAAACCTGCTGTTCATTGGCCACGTTGTCTGCTGTTTGCGGCATGGCGTCTACGCCATATTGCGCCTGCATCAAGGGGTTGATGAAGCGCCAGCCAATGGTGGTGTCTTCGATGGCCTGGCCGCGACCAAACGCACTGTCGGACTTGCCCATAACATAGGGTGCCCGTGACATCGACTCGACGCCACCCGCCACGGCCAATTCCATTTCGCCACTGGCAATCGCCCGGAACGCCGTGCCTACCGCGTCCATGCCCGAGGCACACAAGCGATTGATCGTCACCCCCGGCACACTCTCAGGCAGACCCGCCAGCAACAGCGCCATACGCGCGACGTTGCGGTTGTCTTCGCCGGCCTGATTGGCGCAGCCGAGAAACACTTCATCGAGTTGCAGCCAATCCACCCTGGGGTTTCGCGCGACCAGCGCCTTTAGCGTGACCGCTGCCAGATCGTCGGCCCGCACCGTCGCCAGACTGCCACCGAAACGCCCGATAGGGGTGCGAATGGCGTCGCAGATATACACATCACGACTCATGCCTTTTCCTCTTTTTTGCGCACGTAGAAGTACTCTCCCCTGGCTTGAGCAACAGGTGAAAGTTCGCATTGATTGAGTTCGAACGTTGTAGGAACAACTGCCCTTTGAATCAGTTGCCTTAACCCGGCAAGAACCGGTGTACTCATCCAGCTCCTAGAACAACGGCAGGCTGTAGCTGATGATCAGCCGGTTCTCATCGACTCCCCGGGTAAAGTTGGAACGGTAAGTACTGTTACGCCAGCGGACGCCGACATTTTTTAGTACGCCGCTCTGGACGCTATAGCCAATTTCGCTATTGCGCTCCCACTCGCTGCCATTGCCGTTATGGGTCAAAACGTCTGCGTCATTGCCAGCAATGTAACGGGTCATCACTGTCAGCCCAGGAAGGCCGACGGTAGCGAAATCGAAGTCATAACGCAGTTGCCAGGTCCGTTCGTTGCGCTCGACAAAATCGCCGACCAGGGCGAAGTGACTGGTGTACACATCCGCCCCTCCTACATAGGGCATCGCCGTGCGACCGGTCAGACTCTGGTAGGACACACCGAACGCGTGACCTTGCAGACTGTAGGTAAGAATGCCGTTAAAGGATCGGTTGTCGATATCACCCGCATTGGCTGCGCCACTCTTGTCACTGATGAAGTAACGCAAATCGGTTTTCAGTTTTCCCGGCCCCAACGGCAAGGTGTGCACCAGTCCCAGATAGTGCTGCCGGTAGATATCTTCCAGTTCTGCCGCTTGGTACGTCAGATTAAGCGTCGGGCTGAACGCATAATCCACCCCGCCAAAACGGAAGTGATCGGCTTGCGGCGTTGCGACGAAACGGCGATTGCGGTTGGTCAATGTCAGCGCATCGTTATCGGTGGAATCCCGTGCCACGGCACGGTTGATCGAGCCTGCGGTAAAGGTGAAATGATCCAGCTCTTTGGAGTCGATGACCCCACCCTGAAAAGTCTGCGGCAAGATGCGTCCGGTGTTGCCCACCAACAATGGCATTTTGAATTGCAAGGTTCCGACCTTCAGCTCGGACCTCGACACCTTCATTTTCCCGGTCAGTCCCAGCTTGCTGTATTCGCCAGCCGCCCTGCCGTCATCATGGACGGGTAATAATCCGGAGCCTGTCCGGTCAGGACTGGAGTCCAGGCGAACCCCCAGCATGCCCAGTGCATCCAGACCGAAACCGACGGTGCCTTGGGTATATCCGGAGCGCAGATCGAGCATGAAACCCTGTGCCCACTCTTCTCGTTTCGACTGTCCTGCGCCGTCGCGAAAGTCTCGACTGTAGTAAAAATTGCTGGCCTGGAAAGTCCCGTGAGCATCGTCGATAAAACCGGCGGCCTGGCTCGCAGAGGCAAACATCATCGACGTCAGCAAGCCATTTCCCAACACGACAGAACCGCTCAGGATCTTTTTATTGTTATTCATCGCTGCTCCAGAATACGACCCGCCACAGGCGGGGCC
>NZ_AKJI01000085.1:0-32755 GCF_000282415.1 Pseudomonas sp. GM60 | reverse complement strand
TTTGTGCTCGACGCAGATCCCCTGTAGGAGCTGGCTTGCCGGCGATGGGGCCCTCACATTCAACATCGATGTCGGCTGATACGCCGCCATCGCGAGCAGGCTCGCTCCTACAGGGGATTCGGGTTGGGGAGATGTAATGTGTGTTCATAGCGATCGCCCCGGTTCGCGGCTTATGTGTTCGCCGGCTTCTAGCAACGTCGAACACGCACGCACTCGCCGGCCATCGCCCAGGCGAACCCAGCAGTCCTGGCACGCGCCCATCAAGCAAAAACCGGCGCGGGGCTGCGCGCTGAAATCGCTGCCGCGCAAGTGCTCGCTGCAGGTCAGCACGGCGGACAGCACGGTGTCGCCGAGCAGCCCGCTGGCCGGTGCGCCGTCGAGGGTAAAGTTCACGGCCGGGCGGTCGCCTTCGGCCAGTCGTTTCAGCAGAGCCATGGCGCCCTCATTGTTTACCCACCAGAACCCGATCCAGGCCGTAGACCCGATCAAGCAGAATCATCGTCAGCGCGGTCAGCGCGATCACCAGGGCCGACACCGCCGCCATCATCGGATCGATGGACTCAGTGGCGTACACGTACATACGCACCGGCAAGGTTTGCGTGGCCGGCGAGGTGACGAAGATCGACAGCGTCACCTCGTCAAAACTGTTGATGAACGCCAGCAGCCAGCCACCGGCGACCCCCGGCAGAATCATCGGCAAGGTGATTTGGCGAAACAGCGTGAAGCGCCCGGCACCCAGCGATTGCGCCGCGTGTTCGGCGCTGCGATCCAGACCAATGGCCGAGGCCAGCACCAGTCGCAGCACATACGGCGTGATCACCAGCACGTGAGCAAAGATCAGCCAGGCGAAGCTGCCGTTGACGCCCATCAGCGCAAACAAGCGCAGCAGTGCCACGCCCAGCACCAGATGCGGAATGATGATCGGCGACAGAAACAGGCCATTGAAAAAGTCCCGGCCAGGAAACTCGAAACGGGTGATTGCCAACGCCGCCGGCACCGCAATCAACGTCGCCAGGCTGGCCGCGCAGAACGCCAGGATCAGGCTGTTGTAAAACGCATCGACAAAGTCGGCACGCTCGAACACCGCGCGGAACCAACGCAGGGAAAACTCCGTGGTCGGCAGACTCAGGGTGTTTTCCGGGGTGAACGCCACGAGGCAGACCACCACCAGCGGCGCCAGCATGAACACCACCACCAGGGTATGGAACAGCAGGGCGAAAGGACCGTTCTTGGACATGACGAGTTATCCCAATGACTTCTTGTAGCGGCCTTCGATCATCCGGTTCCACGACAGCATGATCAGCAGGTTGAGCAACAGCAGAGCGACGGCGATGGCGGCGCCCATCGGCCAGTTGAGCTCCGACAGGTACTGGTCGTAGATCAGCGTGGCGACCATCTTGATCCGGCGCCCGCCGAGCAGGCCGGGAATGGCAAAGGAGCTGGCCGCGAGGCCGAACACGATCAACGTGCCGGACAACACGCCGGGCATGATTTGCGGCAACACCACCTGGCGCATCACCGTGAAGTGACTGGCACCCAGCGACATCGCTGCTTGTTCGGCGGCCGGGTCGAGTTTTTGCAGCGAGGTCCAGACCGGAATGATCATGAACGGCAACATCACGTGAACCAGTGCAATCACCACCGCGAACGGCGTGTACAACAGCTTCATCGGTGAGCCGCCGAAGGCTTGCAGTGTCTGGTTGACCAGACCGTCGGCGCCGAGCAAGAGGCTCCAGCCGAAGGCGCGCACCACCACCGAAATCAGCAACGGCGTGAGGATCAGAATCAAGAAAATCGAACGCCATGGCGCGCCCATGCGGCTGAGGATGTAAGCCTCGGGCACGCCGATCACCACGCAAAGCAGGGTGGTCAGGGCGCTGATCCAGAACGTGCGCAAAAAGATTTCGTAGAAGTACGGATCACCCAGCAGGCTGCTGTAATGGTCGACGGTGTAGGCGTCGTCGTTGATGCCCGAGCTGTAGTCGAAGACGTTGAACGACAACACCAGCGTCAGCAGCAGCGGGATCACCAGCAGGCAGACGTACAACGCCAGCGCCGGTGCCGATAACAAATAACCCTGACGTCCCTGGCGAACAGCCACGAGCGTACTCATGCCGACACCTCGTCGACACTCAGCACCCGCAGCAGCGCCGTGTCCCAGTCGAGGCCGACCGGTGTGCCTTCGTTCAGTGGTGCCGAGCCGTCGTTGCGGCGCACCACGCTGAGTTCACCGAGGCTGGTCGAAACGCCGTACAACCATTGGCTGCCGAGAAAGAAGCGGCTGACGATCCTGCCTGGCAGGCGGCCGTGATCTTTGTCCCGCAGATCGATTTTTTCCGGACGCAGGCTCAGGGTCAGTTCACCGCCGCTGCGCACCTGAACCACACCCGCACTGTCTCGTTCGCCGGGCAGCAGATTGGCCTTGCCGACGAAGCCGGAAATGAACTCGGTGCGCGGGTGTTCGTAAAGGGTGTAGGGCGCGTCGATCTGGGTGATGCGCCCGGCCTGCATCACCACCACGCGGTCGCTGATGGACAGCGCTTCGGACTGGTCGTGGGTGACCATCAACGTGGTGATCCCGACTTCGCGCTGGATGCGGCGGATCTCGAATTGCATCTCTTCGCGCAGGTTGGCGTCGAGGTTGGACAGCGGCTCGTCGAGCAACAGCACCGGCGGCTCGATCACCAGGGCGCGGGCCAGCGCCACACGCTGGCGCTGACCACCGGACAGTTCGCGTGGGTAACGTTCTGCGTGCTGGTCCAGACGCACCAGTTTCAACACCCGATCCACGCGCTGCTGCAACTCGCCGTTGGGCACTTTGCGCATGCGCAGGCCGAAGGCGACGTTGTCTTTGACAGTCATGTGCGGGAACAGCGCGTAACTCTGGAACACCACGCCCAAGCCACGGCTGGCGGGTTTGGCGTGGGTAATGTCGCGACCGTCCAGCAGAATGCGCCCGCTGGTGACTTCGACGAAGCCGGCGATCATTTGCAGGGTGGTGGTTTTGCCACAGCCGGAAGGGCCGAGCAGGGACACGAACTCGCCTTTCTCGACCGAGAGGTGAGTGGCGACGACGGCATCGATGTCGCCGTAACGTTTGCCGAGTCCTTCAAGTTGCACAAAAGCCATAACTGCGCTCCACCTGAGATTGTTATGCGCGGCCTGAGGTCGCGCTTTTTTGTATGGGCAGATACGAAAGGGTGTTGCGGGGTGCGTTGGCGCTCGACTTGGGTCGGCTGCCGCTGTTGTTCGAATCGCCCCTGTGGACGCAGATTAGGACGAAGACTAGGATGGGCTCAATGGCCTATTTCACTGAAGCGATGACTATTTTCAGTTTCATTCGGTGAGTAAATTAATTGTCGAGAAATGGCATGACTGATTCCATTGAGCGGAATGAAAACAAAAATGAAGTCGGCGTCGGTGCGGTATCCCGGCTGTTTGCGGTGCTGCGCAGTCTGGGTGACACCGTCGAGGGCGGAGAGCGCGTGACGCAACTGGCCCAGCGCATTGGTTTGTCGCAACCGACCACGCACCGTTTGCTGCGCAGCCTGATGGACGAGGGCATGGTCGAGCAGGATGTGCGCAGCAAACGCTATCGCCTGAGCCTGGATTTTTTTGCGCTGGCGGCGCGTGCCGGCAATACCGGAAACCTGCGCGAACTGGTGCGGCCGTCGTTGCTGCGGTTGTCGGCTTCGCTGGGGGATTCATTGTTTCTACTGGCGCGCAGTGGTTTTGATGCGATCTGCCTGGACCGCAGTGAAGGGCCGTTTCCGATTCGCACCTTTACCGGTGACATCGGCGGGCGGGTGGCGTTGGGCGTGGGCCAGGGCAGTCTGGCGATTCTGGCGTTCCTGCCGGAAGAGGAGCGCGACACGGTGATCCATTACAACCTGCCGCGGCTGAAGGATTTTCACCTGTACGACGAGGTGTTCCTGCGTTCGGAAGTCGAGAACGTGCGCGCCCTCGGTTATGCCGGGCGCAACACCGGCGTGCTGCAAGGCATGGCCGGCGTGGCGGTGCCGATTCTGGATCGCGAGGGGCGAGCGGTGGCGGCGTTGAGTGTGGCCACCGTGAGTGACCGATTGGGCCCGGATCGCTTGCCGACGGTGGTGGAGATGCTCAAGCGCGAAGCAGCGCTGATCGGGCCGCGGATCAATCCGTTTGATCCGTTGTTGCGCAGGCCATCCCAAGTCTTCGGCCAAAGCTGAACACACCGCAAATCCCTTGTAGGAGCCGGCTTGCCGGCGATAGCGGTTTATCTGTCACATCAATATCGACTGATGCACCGCTATCGCCGGCAAGCCGGCTCCTACAGGGGGGACTCAGAATTGCACGGTCTGCTTGAGCATCTGCGCCGTCGGCGTATCGCTCGGGCTGACCATCGCGTAGTTGTAACCGCTGCCGGACCAGTACTCAGCCTGCAAACCGCCGTCACTGCGACTGCCCCTGGGCAGCAAGAAATTCTTCGGACCCGGCGGGCGCACGTAGAAGCTGACTTTGTGCCCGCTACGATCCTCATAAACCACCATCGCCGCCGGCCCTTGCTCAGTGCTGAGCAAGCGCCCGCTGACCGGTTTGAACCCCGCGCCGGAAAGGTCTGGCAAGCGATGGGCCTGCGTGAAATAGCGGTCGAGCCAGCCCTGCATATCGCCGTCATCGCTGACCTTGTAATCGGCCGGCAGCATGCCTTGCTGGGCAAACAGCCGATAAGCCTGCATCGCGTCGGCCATCGGCGCCGCCGCGCTGAGGAGGGTCATCTCCCGCGCCTTCCAACCGCTGAAGCCGCCGATGCTCACGGCAATCAGCAACACCGCGGCGCTGGCCAGATGGCGGAGTGATTGGCGTTTGAGGCGTTGGCGAATCAGCGCCGGGTCGAGGGCCGGGTTGGCGGGTTGCTGCAACGCACCGCTCAGGGCCGCGCGCAGTTGCTGGGCGTCCTGCTGCCAGGCGCGAACCTGTGCGGATATTTCCATGTTGCCGGCCAGAAAAGTCTCTACCAGACGTCGGTCGTCATCATTGAGCTGGTGGTCCACATACGCGTGCAGGTCACGCTCGCTCGGGGGCATGCTGATCATTTGAGTCTCCGCAGGGAAGGGCGGGTGATTTCGCCGTCGCTGAGTTGGCGCAGGGCCTGGCGGGCGCGGGACAGGCGCGACATGACGGTGCCGACGGGGACGTCGAGAATCTCGGCGACTTCCTTGTAGCTCAGGCCTTCGACCGACACCCAAAGCAGCAGCGCACGCTGTTCGGTGCCGAGCTGATCGAAGGCTTGCAGGGTCGATTGGGCGATCACGGTGCGCTCCACCGACGGTTGGGTTTCGTCCCGTCCGGTAAAGAATTCGAGCATCCGCGCATAACGCCGGGAGCGCCGGTGAGCGTCGAGAAATTGCCGATACAGAATCGAAAACAGCCAGGCGCGCAAGTCGCCTTCGGGGCGTTTGTCGCCCCAACTCGACAGCGCCCGCTCCAGACACGACTGCACCAGATCGTCGGCGCTGCTGGGGTTGCGCGTCAACGACACGGCAAACCGGCGCAATCCGGGAATGATTTCTCTGAGTTGTTCGTCGATCTCGTTCATGAAGTTCTGGCTAGTCACTACGCTGTGGACTAGAGAGACGCCCGGCACTGAAGGTTATTCCACGCCTGAAAAAATAAATACCGCACGATGGAATAAACGTTCGCGGGGTTCGTCTGCTTGATCCTTCTCACTTGTGGCCGATGGCCCTGGAGTCTTTCATGGTAGATCGCTCATCACCGCCCACCCGGCCCCCCTTGAGTGCCGCGAGCCTGACGTTGCGTCTGGCCGGTATTGCCGTGGTGGTCGCTGCAGTGGCCGGGGCATTTGCCTACGTCAACGGCACCTTTGACCCACAGCGACTGACCCCGAAAAAGCTGATCAACGTGCTGGAAACCAACAACGGCGTGCACCCGGGCTTCCGGCGCAATCACTCCAAAGGCGTGTGCGTGATCGGACATTTCGAAAGCAGTGGCGAGGCGCGCAGCTATTCCAGCGCTCAGGTGTTTAATGAGGCGCGGACCCCGGTGGTCGGGCGTTTCGCGTTGCCGGCCGGCAACCCTTATGCGCCGGACAGCGCCGTGCCGATCCGCAGCCTGGCGCTGCGCTTCACCCAGGCCAACGGCCAACAGTGGCGCACCGGGATGAACAGCATGCCGGTGTTCCCGGTGGGCACACCCGAGGCGTTCTATCAATTGCAGCAAGCCCAGTCGCCGGACCCGGCCACCGGCAAACCGAACCCGGCAGCGGTGCCGGCGTTTTTTGGTGCGCACCCGGAGGCCGGGCCGTTCCTGGCCTGGATCAAAACCGCCAAGCCGTCCGCCAGTTACGTGACGGAAACCTATAACAGCGTCAATGCGTTTTACCTGGTCAACGCCGCCGGGCAAAAGCAAGCGGTGCGCTGGAGCATGGTGCCGTTGATGCAGGACGCGGCAGGTGCCACGGCGCCGGAGGGTGGCGATTTCCTCGAGAAAGACCTGCTTCAACGGATTGCCTTGGGGCCGTTGCGTTGGCAGTTGAACATTACGCTGGCCAACCCCGGTGATCCGGTCAACGACGCCAGCAAGGCCTGGCCCGACGGTCGCAAAGTGGTGAACGCCGGCACGCTGGTGCTCGAAAGCACCCAGCCGCAGCTCAATGGCGAATGCCGGGACATCAACTACGACCCACTGGTATTGCCCGCCGGTATCGAAGGTTCCGACGACCCGTTGCTCGCCGCTCGCTCCGCCGGTTACGCCAGTTCCTACTTGCGCCGCACCAGTGAAGTCAGTCAGTTGCCCGCCGCCAAACAGGAGGCTCAACAATGAGCAACCAACCGAACCACTTCGCGCCGCTGGCGCGGCTGCTGCACTGGCTGATGGCGCTGATGATCATTGCCATGCTGTTTATCGGCGCGGGCATGGTCGCTTCTGTCTCTGAGCGGCACGAGTGGCTGATCCATCTGCACAAACCGTTGGGCATTGCCATTCTGTTGCTGGTGATCGTGCGCCTCGCTGTGCGCTTTTCCACCCGCCAACCTCCTTTGCCGGCAGACCTGCCGGGCTGGCAAGCGCTGGCGGCCAAGGCTTCGCATGTCTTGCTGTACGCCTTGATGTTGATCCTGCCGTTGCTCGGCTGGGCGATGATTTCGGCAGCGGGCGACCCGGTGATGCTCAGCAGTTCGTTGCAGTTGCCGTCGATTGTGCCGGCGAACGCGCAGGTGTTTGCGTTCCTGCGCAAGGCGCACGGGTATCTGGCGTACCTGCTGTTTCTGACCGTGCTGCTGCATCTGGCGGCGGCGTTGTTTCACGGTTGGGTGCGGCGTGATGAGGTGCTCGACAGCATGCTGCGGGGCAACAAGGACCGCGGTTAACCGGCTTGCGTGGCGCATCGGGCGGATGCGCCACTTTTCAGCGTCAGCCACCAGTAACCCAATGCCACGGCGTTGATCCCCGCACCCAACAGGCATACCCCGAGCCACCCGGCCCAGGCGTACATCGCCGTCGAGCCGATCGACCCCAGCGCGCTGCCAATCGAATAAAACAGCATGTACCCCGCAGTGAGGCGGCTTTGCGCTTCGGGGCGCACGCTGTAGATCATGCTTTGGCTGGTCACGTGCACGGCCTGCAAACCCAGATCCAGGGTGATCACCCCCAGTAACAAGACCCACAAAGAGGATTGAGTCAGCGCGATCGGCAGCCAGGAGGCCAGCATCAACAACAATGACAAACCGCTGACCCACTGACCTAAACCACGATCAGCCAAATGCCCGGCACGCGCGGCGGCCAGTGCTCCGGCGGCGCCAGCCAGTCCGAACAAGCCGATTTGTGTGTGGGACAACGACAGCGGCGGGGCACTCAGCGGCAACACCATGGGCGTCCACAGCACCATGGCACTGGCGAAGGTCAGTAATGCGAGCACCGCCCGTTGACGCAACACCGGTTCTTCCGTGAACAACCTGAACACCGAGCCGAGCAATGCGCCATAGGAACTGGCCGGTTGCGTGTCCTCGTGTTTGGGCAGCACACGCAACAGCAGCAACGCCATCACCAGGGTCAACCCCGCCGACAACAGATAAATCGAGCGCCAGCCGGCCAGGTCGGCCATGCCGCCTGCCACCGTCCGGGCCAACAAAATGCCGACGACGATGCCGCTGGTGACCACGCCGACCACACGCCCGCGCTGCGCCGGGATGGCCAATGTCGCGGCGTAGGCCACCAACACTTGGGTGACCACCGCCAACAACCCGGTCAACGTCATCCCGAGCAACAGCCAGGTGCTGTTCGAGGCTAACGCGATCATCAACAACGCCAGCGCCGACAACAGGGTTTGCGTGACGATCAGGCGTCGTCGGTTCAGCAGATCGCCGAGCGGCACCAGCAACAACAATCCGACGCCGTAACCGGTCTGGGTGAGCGTGACGACGATGCCGATGGTGGCGGGGTCCATGGCAAACGCCTCGGCCATCGCATCGAGCAAGGGTTGCGCGTAGTACACGTTGCCGACGGCCAGTCCGCAGGCGACGGCGAACAGCAACACGACGCCGCTGCTGAGTGTTGTGTGAGTGGGCTTCATGCCGGGCTCCAAAAGTGGTTTCTAAATAAAACCAGTTGTACGGTAAGCAAGCTGGTTTTATATTGCAACCACATTTGTTTTCGAGAGCGCAGGCATGGCCAAGCGTACAAGCATGGAGAGCGCCGAATGCCCGGTGGCCCGTTCACTGGATGCCATCGGCGATTGGTGGTCGTTGCTGATCGTGCGCGATGCGTTCGACGGCATTCGCCGGTTCGGTGAGTTCCAGCGCAATCTGGGCATGGCGAAGAACATTCTCTCGGCACGATTGCGCACGTTGGTGAGCCACGGGATTTTCGATCTGGTGCCGGCGTCGGATGGCAGCGCGTATCAGGAATACGTGCTGACGGAGAAGGGCAAAGGCCTGTTCCCGTTGATCATCGGCTTGCGGCAGTGGGGCGAGGCGTTTTTCTATGAGGACGGGGAGGCGCACTCGCGGGTGGTTGACCGCGACAACGGTCGACCGGTGCGGCCATTGGAATTGCGCGCCGAGGACGGGCGATTGCTGGGGCCGGAGGATTGTGTGCGAGTGGCGGCCGAATGAGGCGTGGCTGCATGCCTGGCATGCAGCCATTGTGGAGGATCAGCGCAAGGTATCGACCATGTCCGCCACGGTCGTCAGCACATCCTTGCCCAGTTGCTTCGAACGCTTGCCGGACCAGCCAGTCAACGGATCCGGTTTGTCGTTGTTGTCCTTGAACGGCATCTCCAGAGTCAACGACAGGCAGTCGAATTTCTGACCGACGCTGTTGCACGCCAGGGTCATGTTGGCTTTGCCCGGCTCGTCGCGGGTGTAGCCGTGCTTGGTCTGGAAGTCCTTGGTCAGGTGTTTCAGATGACTGCGGAAATGCTCTTCGAGTTTTTCGATCCGCGGCGTGTAGCCTGGGTTGCCCTCGCAACCGGCAGTGAACACGTAGGGGATTTCTTCATCGCCATGGATGTCGAGGAACAGGTCGACGCCGTACTTTTCCATCTGTTGCTGAGCGAACAGCACTTCCGGACTGATCTCCTGACTGGCGCTCTGCCAGGCGCGGTTGAGGTCCTGGCCCATGGCGTTGGTGCGCAGGTGACCGTGAAAGGCACCGTCCGGGTTCATGTTCGGCACCAGATACAGGTCGGCGCTGGCCAGCAGTTTGTTCAGCACTGGATCGTCGTGCCTTTCCAGGCGTTCGATCACACCTTCCATGAACCACTCGGCCATGTGTTCGCCGGGGTGTTGCTGGGCAATCATCCAGACCTTGCGCCGGCCTTCGGCGCCGGTGCCTTTGCGCAGCAACTGAATGTCACGACCTTCGACACTCTTGCCGGTGGCCAGCAGTTCAGTGCCGGCCTTGGTCAGCGCCTGTTCGATCAACCAGTCATGGCGGCCACGGCTGTAGGGTTCGAAGTAGGCAAACCAGGCGTGGGTGGCCGTGGCTTCGAGGCTGAAACGCAGGCAGTCGCCTTCGAAGATGGTCGGCACCCGGAACCAGTTGACGTGGTCGTAGGACGCCACTGCCTGATAGCCATCCCAGGCTTTGTTGTACGAGGATTTGCTGGCATTGTTCAGACGAAACCAGTGTTCCTGTCCGACGTGCAAACCGCTGGCCTTGAAGTGAAACCACTGAAAATGCTGGCTGCGGGTGTCTGGCTTGATGGCCAGCAGGGCTTGCAACGGATTGCTGATGTCCAGCACTTCAATGTTGCCGCTGTCGAAGTTGGCGCTGATGTCGAAAGAAGATCTAGCCACGGTCATAATCGATTCCTGAATATGATTTTTTATGGCTGATACTTTACACGCTGGGAAGGGAAAAACCGGGGGAAATTGCGGGGGGAAAGGGGGGCGTCCTCCTTGACGCCGTCGCAGCTTAGAGACTGTGCGATTGATTCTCAAGTGCTATTTACCATTAGTTTGGCCCAATGTTGCCGGGCTTCTCTTGCCAACAGATATTCTTTTGATATTATCCGCGCCATCGAATTTGCAGCACCCAAAGACTTCATTAGCCTGAAGGTAAAGCCAGAATAACTGGCAAAAAAAAGACCCGGCAAAAAGCCGGGTCAAAAACCGTGATTAGCCTGATGAGGAGATAGTCCAGGAGACCGACCTAAGGTCACTTGGACAATCGACTGATCTCGCGACCAGCTGTATGCAATAATAATCATTCTCGTTTGCAAGTCAAACGATTTTATCTGCGTGATTGGAAAATTCTTTCCCGCGCCCCGCGAAATATCCCTGCCTGCCTTATGCGTGATGATTCCCGTCGAGGGATCGGTCCAGCAACGCCTTGGCCATATCGATCATATGCACCGTCGAAAACGCCAGGTCCCGGTGCACGCCCTGCAGATTGTTCGCCGACTCGTACGCTGTGGCGGCGGCGCAGCGCAACAGGTCTGAGGCGCGCACCAGTGCTTCCTCGCAGCTGACATTGCGGTTCACATCAAAAAAACGCTCCTCTTCCACCGCTTCGGACACAGCTGGTTTCAAGTAATAGTCCAGGGCGCGCTGCGCGGCGGCCGAGCCTTTTGGCGAGGTGAGGGAGGTGTCGATCTGCATGTCTGGCAAGTCATTGCTGGGGATGGTCATGGCGATGGCAAAGCTCCGTGTTAGATTCAAATCCGTGATCCAATCGTAGTACGAACTGTATTTGTGACGAGAATTTAAATACTACAAGTTGTGTTTTGCTGGCCGGAGGCGCCCACGTATCGTGCCGCACATGGATAAATGGATTGAATTGGTCAAGGCCAAGATGAGTGAGCTCAAAGTCACTCAGGAAATACTCGCCGACCGCCTGGGGATGTCCCAGGGCGGCGTCGGCCATTGGCTGAACAAACGTCGCCAACCGGGCATCGATGACATGAACCGTGTGCTGCACGCACTGGGCATGGAGTTTCTCGAGGTGGCGCTGGTGATCCGCGAGCCGGACATTGCTAAGGAGGAAAGCCAGGATCTGGTGCGCAAGTACAACCCGTACTTCCGTTACCCGGTCAGTGACTGGCGCGAATCCTGCGAGGTGCGTGACGGTGAGCCGACGGTCTATGACACGGCGCGTTTCGAACTGACTGACTACCACGCTCAGGGCGCGGCGTTCTGGTTGTCCGTGGTGGGCGATGCGATGACTGCACCGAGCGGTGTCAGCATCGCCGAGGGCATGATGATCCTGGTGGACCCGGCCATTGTGCCGGAGCCCGGGAAACTGGTGATCGCCCAATGGCCGGACAGCACTGAAGCGACGTTCCGCAAACTGATCGAAGAGGGCGGGCAGCGTTACCTGGTCCCGCTCAATCCGACGTATCCGAAAGCCCTTTACACCGAAGCCTGCCGAATCATCGGCGTAGTGGTTCAGGCAACGGCCAGGTTCTGATCAGATCGGTCCTCGCAATGCGTAGGACCGATCCGCATTTCAGGCTTCTTCCAGCTCGACCAATGCACTGCCTTCGCTGACCATCTCGCCTTCCTGGCAATACAGCGCTTTGATCACCCCGGCGTGTGGTGCACGAATGCTGTGCTCCATCTTCATCGCCTCCAGCACCACCAATTGCGCCCCGGCTTCGACCGTTTGCCCGGCCTCCACCAGCACCCGCACGATGCTGCCGTTCATGGGCGCAGTGAGCCCGCCGTGATGGCTGTGACTGGCTTCAACGGCACTGATCGGGTCGTAGGACTCGATACGGCGCAATTCACCATCCCATTGCAGATACACAACGCCGCCGCGACGGATTGCCCGATGCTGGCGGCGTACGCCGTTGTGTTCGGTCAGCAGTTGCTCGCCCGCGAGTTGCGCCGATCGGGTAGCGCCCAACGTCAGCGCACGGTCCTGACCTTCGCAGCTCAAATGCAGGGTGATTTCTGTCGGCAATCCGGCACGGAACCCAGTGCCGATCCCCCAAGGCGAACTCAGGTCATCAGCGCGGGTCGTGTCCGGTTGGCTTTGGGAAAATGCCTGCGCCGCGGCTTGCCAGAACTCATCACTGAGCGGCGAGGGCTCTGGCAGCAGTTGCTCCTGGTAACGCGGAATGAACCCGGTATCCAGCTCAGCCGCCGCAAACGCCGGATGTCCAACGATTCGACGCAAGAAGTTGATGTTGGTCTTGAGCCCGCCAATCGCGAACTCATCGAGCATGCTCAGCAAGCGCAGGCGCGCCTGTTCGCGATCCTCACCCCAGGCAATCAGCTTGCCGAGCATCGGGTCGTAGAACGGCGAAATCTCGTCGCCTTCTTCCACGCCGCTGTCGACCCGACGTCCCGGACCTTCGGCCGATTCACGGTACAACTCCAGGCGCCCGGTGGCCGGCAGAAAATCATTGCCCGGGTCTTCGGCGTACAGCCGCACTTCGATCGCATGGCCGATCAGGGGCACTTGATCCTGAGTCATCGGCAGCGCTTCACCGCGTGCCACGCGAATCTGCCAGGCCACCAGATCAAGGCCGGTGATGGCTTCGGTGACCGGGTGTTCGACCTGCAGGCGCGTGTTCATCTCCATGAAGAAGAACTCGCCGCGCGCATCCAGCAAGAACTCCACGGTGCCGGCGCCGACATAACCGATGGCCTGCGCCGAACGCACGGCGGCCTCGCCCATGGCGCGGCGCAGTTCCGGGCTCAAGCCCGGTGCGGGCGCTTCTTCGACGACTTTCTGGTGCCGCCGCTGAATCGAGCAGTCACGTTCGTTGAGGTACAGGCAATTGCCGTGCTGGTCGGCGAAAACCTGGATTTCCACGTGGCGCGGCTTCAGTAGATATTTCTCGACCAGCATCCGCGAATCGCCGAACGAGGATTGCGCTTCACGCTGGGCCGAGGCGAGGGCTTCGGCCAGTTGGCTGACGTCCTCGACCACTTTCATGCCTTTGCCGCCACCGCCCGCCGTCGCCTTGAGCAGCACCGGATAACCGATGCGTTCGCAAGCGTCGCGGAAGGTGTCGAGGTCTTGAGCTTCGCCGTGATAACCGGGCACCAGTGGCACGCCAGCGGTTTCCATCAAGGCCTTGGCGGCGGATTTGCTGCCCATGGCATCGATGGCCGAGGCGGGCGGACCGAGGAAGATCAGGCCAGCTTGTTCGATGGCGCGGGCGAACCCGGCATTCTCGGACAGAAAACCATAACCCGGATGAATCGCCTGCGCGCCGCTGGCCTTGGCGGCGGCGATCAGTTTGTCGATTTGCAGGTAGCTGTCGGCGGCTTTGCTGCCACCGAGGTCAACGCGAATGTCCGCTTCGCGGCTGTGCCGCGCTTCGCGGTCGGTGGCGCTGTGCACGGCGACGGTGGTCAGGCCCAGGGCCTTGGCGGTGCGCATGACCCGGCACGCGATTTCGCCACGGTTGGCCACCAGCAGAGAGGTAATGACAGGTGCGCTCATCAACGCGGCTCCTTGGGGGTGGTTTCGGCCTGCCAGCTCGGCGGACGTTTTTGCAGAAAGGCGCGCAGGCCTTCCTGGCCTTCGGGGCTGACGCGGATTCGCGCGATGGCATTTTCGGTGTAGCGACGCAGCGCCGGGGTCAGCGCGCCGTTGCCGACTTCACGCAGCAAATCCTTGCTGACGCGCATGGCTGCGGGGCTGTTGAGCAGCAGGTTGTCGATCCATTGCTCGACTTTCTGCTCCAGCTCATTGCCCGGATAACTCTCCGACAACAAGCCGATTTCCCGAGCGCGTTGCCCACCGAAGCGCTCGGCGGTCAGCGCATAACGGCGTGCCGCACGTTCGCCGATGGCTTGCACCACGAACGGGCTGATCACCGCTGGCGCGAGGCCGATGCGTACTTCCGACAGGCAGAACTGCGCGTCGTCGGCGCCGATGGCCATGTCGCAGCAACTGATCAGGCCCAGCGCGCCGCCGAAAGCCGCGCCTTGTACCACGGCCAGCGTCGGAACTTTCAGCTTGGCCAGGTTGTACATCAACTCCGCCAGTTCCCGGGCGTCGTCCAGATTGGTGTGGTAATCGAGTTCGGCCGATTGCTGCATCCACGCCAGGTCGGCGCCGGCGCTGAAATGCTTGCCACGTCCGCGCACCAGCAAAAAGCGCAGGCCGGCGTCGGTCGAGACCTTGTCCAGCGCGAGGATCAGCTCACGGATCATCTCGGCGTTGAACGCGTTGTTCTTTTCTTCCCGGCTGAGCCACAGGGTCGCGAAACCACGCGGGTCGGTCTGCAGTTCGAGGGTGTTGAAGTCGCTCATGTTCATCCGTCTCCACGGTACTTGTAGGAGCGAGGCTTGCTCGCGAAGGACGTTAACGATGACGCGTGCTTTCTGGTTAAACGCACCGCCCTTTCGTCCATCGCGAGCAGGCTCGCTCCTACAGGATCACATCCGGAACACGCCGAAGCGGCTCGGTTCGATTGGCGCGTTCAGCGACGCGGACAAGGCCAGGGCAAGTACATCGCGGGTCTGCGCCGGGTCAATGACGCCGTCGTCCCACAGCCGTGCGCTGGAGTAGTAAGGGTGGCCCTGTTCTTCGTATTGATCGAGGATCGGTTGCTTGATTTCGGCTTCCTGCTCGGCGCTGAAACCATGGCCACCGCGCTCGGCCTGCTCGCGCTTGACCTGCACCAACACGCCCGCCGCTTGCTCGGCGCCCATCACGCCGATGCGTGCATTCGGCCACATCCACAGGAAACGTGGATCGTAGGCCCGCCCGCACATGCCATAGTTACCGGCGCCGAAGCTGCCGCCAATGATCACGGTGAATTTCGGCACCTTGGCGCACGCCACGGCGGTCACCAGTTTTGCGCCGTGCTTGGCGATGCCGCCGGCCTCGTATTTCTGGCCGACCATGAAGCCGGTGATGTTTTGCAGGAACAGCAACGGAATGCCGCGCTGGCAGGCCAGTTCGATGAAGTGCGCACCTTTCTGCGCGGCCTCGGCGAAGAGGATGCCGTTGTTGGCGAGGATCGCGATCGGGTAACCGTGCAAGTGAGCAAAACCGCACACCAAGGTGGTCCCGAACAGCGCCTTGAATTCGTCGAACACCGAACCGTCCACCAGCCGCGCGATCACTTCGCGCACATCGAACGGCTGCTTGGCGTCGGCCGAGACCACGCCATACAACTCGTCGCTGCTGTAGAGGGGGGCGATGGGCGTGCGCTGTTGCAGTTCGCCGAGCTTGTGCCAGTTGAGGTTGGCGATGCTGCGTCGGGCAATGGCCAAGGCGTGTTCATCGCTCTCGGCATAATGGTCGGCGACCCCGGAAATCTTGCAGTGCACATCGGCACCGCCCAGATCTTCGGCGCTGACCACTTCACCGGTCGCGGCTTTCACCAGCGGTGGGCCGGCGAGGAAAATAGTCGCCTGCTCGCGAACCATGATCGCTTCGTCGGCCATCGCTGGCACGTAAGCGCCGCCGGCAGTGCACGAGCCCATGACCACCGCGATTTGCGGAATGCCCATGGCGCTCATGTTGGCCTGGTTGAAGAAGATCCGCCCGAAGTGCTCGCGGTCCGGGAACACTTCATCCTGACGCGGCAGGTTGGCGCCGCCGGAGTCCACCAGATAAATGCACGGCAAGCGGTTCTGCTGAGCGATGGTCTGGGCGCGCAGGTGTTTTTTCACGGTCAGCGGGTAATACGAGCCGCCTTTCACCGTGGCATCGTTGGCCACGATCATGCACTCGACGCCTTCCACTCGACCGATCCCGGCTATCACGCCCGCGGCTGGCACGTCTTCGCCATACACCTCGTAGGCCGCCAATTGGCTGATTTCGAGAAACGGCGAGCCCGGATCGAGCAGGCGATTGATCCGCTCGCGGGGCAGCAATTTGCCCCGCGAAGTGTGGCGTTCTTGCGCTTTCGGACCGCCACCTTGCTGCACTTGCGCGAGCAGGGTGTGCAAGGCGTCGACCTGGGTGAGCATCGCCGCGCTGTTCGCGGCAAACTCCGCCGAACGGGGGTTGAGCTGGGTATGCAGGATAGCCATGGACAGCTCCGTTTAGCGGGTTTCGTTGAACAGTTCGCGACCGATCAGCATGCGACGGATCTCACTGGTGCCGGCGCCGATTTCGTACAGCTTGGCGTCACGCAGCAGACGACCGGCCGGGAATTCGTTGATGTAACCGTTGCCGCCGAGAATCTGGATCGCGTCGAGGGCCATTTGCGTGGCGCGCTCGGCGCTGTAGAGGATCACGCCGGCGGCATCCTTGCGCGTGGTTTCGCCGCGCTCGCAGGCCTGGGCCACCGCATAAAGGTAGGCGCGGCTGGCGTTGAGTTGGGTGTACATGTCGGCGACTTTGCCCTGGATCAGCTGGAATTCGCCGATGCTTTGGCCGAACTGCTTGCGGTCGTGGATGTACGGCACGATCAGGTCCATGCACGCCTGCATGATCCCGGTCGGGCCGCCGGACAGAACGACACGCTCGTAGTCGAGGCCGCTCATCAGCACTTTCACGCCGCCGTTGAGCACGCCGAGGATGTTTTCTTCCGGCACTTCGACGTCATCGAAGAACAGCTCGCAGGTGTTGGAGCCGCGCATGCCGAGCTTGTCAAACTTGTTGCTGCGGCTGAAGCCTTTCCAGTCGCGCTCGACGATGAACGCGGTGATGCCGTGCGGGCCTTTTTCCAGGTCGGTCTTGGCGTAGATCACGTAGGTGTTGGCGTCGGGACCGTTGGTGATCCAGGTTTTGCTGCCGTTGAGCACGTAGTGATCACCACGTTTGTCGGCGCGCAATTTCATCGAGACCACGTCGGAACCGGCATTCGGTTCACTCATGGCCAGGGCGCCGATGTGCTCGCCGCTGATCAGCTTCGGCAGGTATTTGCTTTTCTGTTCGTGATTGCCGTTGCGGTTGATCTGGTTCACGCAGAGGTTGGAGTGCGCGCCGTAGGACAGGGCGACCGACGCCGAACCGCGGCTGATTTCTTCCATGGCCACCACGTGCGCCAGATAACCCAGGCCAGCACCGCCGTATTCTTCCGGGACGGTAATGCCGAGCAGGCCCATGTCGCCGAACTTGCGCCACAGGTCGGCGGGGAACAGGTTGTCGATGTCGATCTGAGCGGCGCGCGGGGCGATCTCTTTGGCGACGAAGGACTGGACCTGATCGCGCAGCATGTCGATGGTTTCACCGAGGGCAAAGTTCAGGGATGGATAGCTCATGGGTCACCTTTTGGCTTTTTTGTAGGGCGGGGAGGGGCGTGATTTGGCTCTCACCTTTACGTTAACGTAAGCCTGTGACGAATGGCTGTCAATCACCCTTTACGTTAACGTCAACTTGAGCGAGAGTAGAGCCAGTTCAAGATAGAAAGCGGACCCAACTTGTAGGAGCGATGCTTGCTCGCGAAAGCGTCAGATCAGTCGACATAAATGTTGAATGTAGAGGCCTCTTCGCGAGCAAGCATCGCTCCTTCAGGTATCCGTTGGTAGCCCATTAATAAAGACAATAGGGGTCGTCATGGATCAACCCAGTGCAAGCCCGCAGCGCAGCTATACCCGTGGTTCTCAGGAAAAAGCCTTGTTGGCGATGACCATCGGTCAGGCATTTGATAACACCGTCGCGCAGTATCCGACGGGCGAGGCGCTGGTCGTGCGCCATCAACAGTTGCGCTACACCTGGCAGCAACTGTCCGACGCCGTGGACCTTCATGCCCGGGCACTGCTCGCGCTGGGGTTGCAGAGCGGTGATCGGCTCGGCATCTGGGCGCCGAATTGCGCGCAGTGGTGCATCAGCCAGTTCGCCAGCGCGAAGATCGGCGTGATCCTGGTCAACATCAACCCGGCGTATCGCAGCTCGGAACTCGAATACGTGTTGAAGCAGTCAGGCTGCAAATGGCTGGTCTGCGCGGGCGCGTTCAAGACCTCCAATTACCACGGCATGCTGCAAGGCCTGGTGCCCGAGCTGGCAGAACAATCCATCGGCCAGTTGCAGAGCGAGCGTCTGCCGGACTTGCGCGGCGTGATCAGCCTGGATGCGCAGCCGCCATCAGGTTTTCTGCCGTGGTCGCAACTGAGCGATCTTGCAGCGGGTGTATCCAGCGAGCAGTTACGCGAGCGGGGCGACAGCCTGCATTTCGACCAGGCCGTGAACATTCAGTACACCTCCGGCACCACCGGTTTTCCGAAGGGCGCGACCCTCAGCCACTACAACATTCTCAACAACGGTTACATGGTGGGCGAAAGCCTCGGCCTGACCGCCAATGATCGGCTGGTGATCCCGGTGCCGCTGTATCACTGCTTCGGCATGGTCATGGGCAACCTCGGCTGCATCACCCACGGCAGCACCATGATTTACCCTAACGACGCCTTCGATCCGCTGCTGACCCTGACCACCGTCGCCGAAGAAAAGGCCACCGCACTGTATGGCGTACCGACCATGTTCATCGCCATGCTCGATCAGCCGCAACGTGCGCAATTCGATCTGTCGAGCCTGCGTACCGGGATCATGGCCGGCGCGACCTGTCCGATCGAAGTGATGCGTCGGGTGATCAGCGAAATGCACATGAACGAAGTGCAGATTGCCTATGGCATGACGGAAACAAGTCCGGTGTCGTTGCAGACCGGTCCTTCAGACGAACTGGAATTGCGCGTCACCACGGTCGGACGCACCCAGCCGCAACTTGAAAGCAAAATCATCGACGAGGCGGGCAACCTGGTACCTCGCGGCACCATCGGCGAACTCTGCACCCGTGGTTACAGCGTGATGCTCGGCTACTGGAACAACCCGCAAGGCACCGCCGAGGCCATCGATCAGGCCGGCTGGATGCACACCGGTGATCTGGCGAGCATGAATGATGAAGGCTACGTGTGCATTGCCGGACGCAACAAGGACATGATCATCCGTGGCGGTGAGAATATTTACCCGCGGGAACTGGAAGAATTCTTCTTCACTCACCCGGCCGTAGCGGACGTGCAAGTGATCGGCATCCCGTGTTCGCGTTATGGCGAAGAGATCGTCGCCTGGATCAAATTCCACCCCGGTCACAGTGCCACCGAACAAGAACTGCAAACCTGGTGCAAGGAGCGCATCGCGCACTTCAAGACACCGCGCTACTTCAAGTTTGTGGAAGAGTTTCCGATGACGGTGACCGGCAAGATCCAGAAATTCCGGATGCGCGAGATCAGCATCGCGGAATTGCGCATCAACAAGGCGTGACAAATTTCCCCTTGTGGGAGCCAGCCTGCTGGCGATAGCGGAGTGTCAGTCAACATAACTATGTCTGAACCACCGCAATCGCCAGCAGGCTGGCTCCCACAGGGGCGATGGTGAAAACCTGAATCGCAGAAAGCACAAAGGGGAGCCGAAGCTCCCCTTTAATTTTTCGTTGCGCATGCTCTTTTTTTATTATTGAGGGGCGGTCTGTTTTTGTTTTTGGCAACCGTGACCCTTTACCGCTGTTTTTGTCGATCCCCATCCGGGATCAAGAGCAAACGTATTTTTTTGAGCGCTGATCTACTTTTTCGCTAAGCGATCCAACCAGTTCGGGAGCTACCTGAAGGTAGTTTTATTGTTCTCTGCCCGGTTGCGGGTTACTCCGAAAAGCACCCTGAAAAGCACACCTTCTCCAAAAAAATCTGTTAGCTGCGTCTCTGCCGTGTTGTTCTTGTTATGTCAGAGTCGTTACGTCTTATTTTTATTGGTTTGCTGCTTTTTATTCTTGTTATGCCATAGAGATAGCAGAAGCCGTGCCAACTTTTAAAAACCTTTTAAAATCAACAGCTTGATTTTTTGTAGGATTTTTCGCTCAGGTAAACCCCTACAATTTGTTTCCGTGTTACTCGCTTATCCCCCACGTTCCAGACGCAGCGGTAACACCTGGACACATCAGCACACTTACTGCGCGCTGCGTGCCTTGGCCACGCGCGAACCGGTTGGGCGCCCCAGCACTGTGCAAATCTGCTGACCGGCCAGAATCAAGGCGTCCAGGTCGATACCTGTTTCGATGCCGAGGCCATTGAGCAGGTAAACCACGTCTTCGGTGGCGACGTTACCGCTGGCGCCTTTGGCGTAGGGGCAGCCGCCGAGGCCGGCGATGGAGCTGTCAAACACCGAGATGCCTTCGAGCAGGCTGGCATAGATGTTGGTCATGGCCTGGCCGTAGGTGTCGTGGAAGTGCCCGGCCAGTTTCTCCCGTGGCACGTCGGCCGAAACCACTTCGAACATCTTGCGCGTCGCGCCCGCCGTGCCAGTGCCGATGGTGTCCCCCAGCGAGACTTCGTAGCAGCCCATGGCATAGAGCTCGCGGGCGACCTGGGCAACTTGCTCGGGTTTGACGTGACCTTCATAAGGACAGCCCAGCACACAGGACACGTAACCACGAACGGTGACGCCGTGTTGTCTGGCGGCTTCCATGATCGGCGCAAAACGCTCCAGGCTTTCGCTGATCGAGCAATTGATGTTGCGCTGGGAAAACGCTTCGGACGCTGCGGCGAACACTGCGACTTCCTTGACCCCGGCGGCGATCGCATCTTCGAAGCCGCGCAGGTTGGGGGCGAGGGCGCCGTAGGTCACGCCTGGTTTGCGCTGGATTTGCGCGAAAACTTCGGCGGATCCGGCCATCTGCGGCACCCATTTGGGCGAAACGAAACTGCCGACTTCTATATAGCCGAGGCCCGCGGCCGTGAGTGCGTCGACCAGTTGCACCTTATCGGCAACGCTGATCGGTTGAGCTTCGTTTTGCAGACCGTCGCGAGGGCCGACTTCGACCAGGCGTACGTGGGAAGGAAGGGACATGGGAATCGACCTTTGTTGATTATCTGAATGCCGAATGAACCCTGTAGGAGCAAGCTTGCTCGCGATTGCGGTAGCACCTTCAACATAGATGTCGACTGACGCGACGCCATCGCTGGCAAGCCAGCTCCTACAGGACCGGCTGGCTTTTCATCGTCTGTTCCAGCGCCTGGGTGCAGCGCTCCTGTGCGGTGTCCAGTTCCAGCTTCATCTGCTCGATGTCGAGCATCTGCTGCTCCAACTGTTCGCGGCGCTCGGCGATTTTGCTCAGCATGGTTTGCAGCTGTTTCTGATTGCCGCCAGTGGGGTCGTAGAGCTCGATCAGCTCGCGGCATTCGGCGAGTGAGAAGCCAATGCGCTTGCCCCGCAGGATCAGTTTCAGGCTGACCTTGTCACGGGGTGAATAGATGCGTTCCTGGCCGCGTCGTTCGGGGCTGAGCAAGCCTTGCTCTTCATAGAAGCGAATGGCCCGCGTGGTGATGTCGAGCTCGCGGGCGAGGTCGGAAATGCTATAGGTCTGGCTGCTCATGGAAGCGCTCAAAAAAAGGTCATGGCGCTAAGCTAATGGCAGGTTGACGTTTACGTCAAGGGGCGGGGTTTTTCATCGTCATTGCGGGCCTCTTCGCGGGCAAGCCTCGCTCCTACAAGTACTGTGTAAATCCTGTAGGAGCGAGGCTTGCCCGCGAAGAACGATAACCCGGTGTAATGCCCTACACCTTATCGAGCTTCTTCTCATGCGCCGTCACCTGCTGGCACAACTCGATCATCTGCTCGCGCATCCAGCGGTTGGCCGGGTCCTGGTCGGTGCTTTCGTGCCAGTAAAGGTGAGTTTCCACCGGCGGCACATCGTTGACCGGCAGGTTCACCGAATACAAATCATGGCGGCGGGCGAAGCGCTCCGGCACGGTCATGACCATGTCGGTCTGCTGCAATACCTGCGATGCCATCAAGTAATGCTGGGAGCGCAGGGCAATCTTGCGCTGGATGCCCATCTTGCCTAGAGCCAGGTCGACATGGCCCAGACCACTGCGGCGGCTGGAAATATGGATGTGCGTCAGTGACAGATAGTCATCGAGGGTGAATTTCTCCTTGGTCGCCAGCGGATGGCCCTTGCGCATGGCGCACACGTAACGGTCTTCCATCAACTTGACGTGACGCACTTGCGGGTCGGTGTTGAGCGGCGCGTCCACCGCAAAGTCGAGTCGCCCGGCCGCCAGTTCCTTGGTGGTCTCGCGGCGCTTGGACAGAAAGCTTTCGATGATCACCGTCGGCGCCAGGCGGCGCAGGCGCTGGAACAGTGGCGGCAGGATCACCGCTTCGGTGAGGTCGGTCATGCTGATGCGGTACGTCTTGACCGCCTGCAACGGGTTGAAGATGCGGCTTTCCTGCACCGACACCCGCAGCAGCGAGAGGGCGTTGCGCACCGGGCCGATGATGTTTTGCGCCATCGGCGTTGGCACCATGCCTTGGGCCGTACGCACGAACAAAGGATCGTTGAACGTCTCGCGCAGGCGGGCCAGAGCGTTCGAAACAGCCGGTTGAGTAATGCCGACAATCTGTCCGGCGCGGGTCAGGTTGGCTTCGGTGTAGATCGCGTCGAAGACGATGAAAAGGTTGAGGTCGACCTTGCTCAGATTCATTGCGCTGCACTCTTATTGTTGGTTCTCAATCAGCCGATCATATATCGGTGATGAATGTTAATACACGCCGAGAATAGGCTAGGTAAATTTTCGTAGCTGTTCTAGCATCGATTGCATGACCTAAACAACCTCCCCCCAGAAGGTAGCTGCTCATGGATTTCGCTTATTCGCCCAAGGTGCAAGAACTGCGTGAGCGCGTGACCGCGTTCATGGACACCTACGTTTATCCCGCCGAAGCCGTGTTCGAGCGCCAGGTTGCCGAGGGCGACCGCTGGCAGCCGACTGCGATCATGGAAGAACTGAAACTCAAGGCCAAGGCTGAAGGCCTGTGGAATTTGTTTCTGCCTGAGTCCGAACTCGGCGCCGGCCTGACCAACCTCGAATACGCGCCATTGGCAGAGATCATGGGCCGCTCGCTGCTGGGGCCTGAGCCGTTCAACTGCTCGGCGCCCGACACCGGCAACATGGAAGTGCTGGTGCGCTACGCCAACGAAGAACAGAAACAACGCTGGCTCGAACCGCTGCTACGCGGCGAGATCCGCTCGGCGTTCGCCATGACCGAACCTGACGTGGCTTCGTCCGACGCCACCAACATGGCCGCCCGCGCCGTGCGTGACGGTGATGAGTGGGTGATCAACGGCAAAAAGTGGTGGACCTCGGGTGCCTGCGATCCACGCTGCAAGATTCTGATCTTCATGGGCCTGAGCAATCCTGATGCGCCACGCCACGCCCAGCACTCGATGATTCTGGTGCCGGTGGATGCACCGGGCGTGAAGATCGTTCGTCCGCTGCCGGTGTTCGGTTACGACGATGCGCCTCACGGTCACGCCGAAGTGCTGTTCGAAAACGTCCGCGTGCCGTACGAAAACGTCCTGTTGGGCGAAGGACGCGGCTTCGAAATCGCCCAGGGTCGCCTTGGCCCGGGCCGGATTCACCACTGCATGCGTTCGATCGGCATGGCTGAGCGTGCGCTGGAACTGATGTGCAAACGCTCGGTGAATCGCACTGCGTTCGGCAAACCCCTGGCGCGCCTGGGCGGTAACATCGACAAAATCGCCGACTCGCGGATGGAGATCGACATGGCGCGCCTGCTGACCTTGAAAGCGGCGTACATGATGGACACCGTCGGCAACAAAGTGGCGAAAAGCGAAATCGCGCAGATCAAGGTGGTGGCACCGAACGTGGCGTTGCGCGTCATCGACCGGGCGATCCAGATCCATGGCGGGGCAGGGGTTTCCAACGATTTCCCGCTGGCCTACATGTATGCGATGCAGCGCACGCTGCGCCTGGCCGACGGCCCGGATGAAGTGCACCGTGCGGCGATCGGCAAGTTCGAGATCGGCAAGTATGTGCCAAAGGAAATGATGCGCAGCAGCCACTGAGTGTCACCCCTCTGTAGGAGCGAGCCTGCTCGCGATGGTCGCCAACGATAACGCGTGTTTATTGGATAAACACGGTGTTCATTAGTCCATCGCGAGCGGGCTCGCTCCTACAGTTGATTGCGTTTCAGTCGATCACCGGCAGCCCAAAAAAAGCCCGCGCACAGGCAGTGCTATGGGCCGCCAGCTCTTCCTCGCTTTCCCCGCGATGCAACGCCACTTCCCGCAACACTTCAGTCAGGTACGCCGGTTCGTTGCGGCCATTTTTCGGCTTTGGCCGCAAGCTGCGCGGCAGCAGATACGGTGCATCGCTCTCCAGCATCAACCGCCCGCGTTTGATTTCTTTCACCAGCGGATGTAAATGCGTGCCCCGACGCTCGTCGCAGATCCAGCCGGTGATGCCGATGTGCAAGTCCAGGTCGAGGTAGCTGAACAGCGCCTTCTTTTCGCCGGTGAAACAATGCACCACGGCGGCCGGCAATTGGTCGCGGTAATCGCGCAGGATTTCCAGCAAGCGCTGACTGGCATCACGTTCGTGAAGAAACACCGGCAGTTGCAGATCGACCGCCATCGCCAAGTGTTCTTCGAGGACTTTTTCCTGTTGCGGACGCGGCGAGAAATCGCGATTGAAATCCAGCCCGCATTCACCCACCGCCACTACGTTCGGCTCTTTGAGCAAACTGCGCAGACGCTGGGCGCTGTCGGCGTTCCAGTCGATGGCTGCGTGAGGGTGAATGCCGGCGGTGGCGAACAGCCGTTGCGCTGTGTCATCCAATTGTCGGCACAGCTCCAGCGCCTGTTCGCTGCCTTCGACATTGGTGCCGGTGAGCACCAATTGGCAGACTCCGGCGGCATAGGCGCGGTCGAGTACAGCCTGGTGTTTGTCGGCAAAACTGGGGTTGGTCAGGTTGACGCCGATATCGATGAGTTGCATGGTGCTACCTCGGACCAAAGGCCGGAAAGCATATCAGAGCTGTAGATTTATAAGAAAAGCCAAGAACTACAACGAGTTAAAGCTGTCTTTTGATGCCGCGAGACAAGCTGGGGTGGTCAGCATGCCATCACTGTGCCAGTCTTTCGCACTTTGCCAGCGCTCAAGGCGCTCTGTTTCTGTCGTTCGATTTCAAACATTTTTTGAAATTGGCCCAGTATTCTTTCCGGAGAGTGGATGACACGTCCCTCGATTTTGTTACTGCTGTGTGGTTCGTTGCTGCTGCCGATGCCGGCGGTTGCGCGGCTGGCCGGCCCGCTGCAAGCCGTGCCGGCGGCCCAGGTGCGTGACCTGCAGGAAATCCGCAGCAGCCGTGTGTTGAAGGTGCTGGTCAACCAGAGCCGCAACAGCTCCGGCGAAGTACAGGGCCAGGCCATCGGCGTCGAATACCATCGCTTGCGTGCCTTCGAGCAATACCTCAATGGCCATGCCCGTGACGGTCAGGAAGTTACGCTCAAGATCATTCCCAAAGCCAAGGATCAACTGCTCGGCGCGTTGCAGCGCGGGGAGGGGGATCTGGTTGCACCGGGCGAGTTGCTCGATCTGCAACCGGGCTACGCCGTCAGCACCAGCGAACCGATTGCCAGCGACATTCCTCTGGTCCTGGTCGGAATCAAGGGCGAGAAACGCTACACCCGCCTCGAACAACTGTCCGGTAAAACCCTGGCGCTACCCACCGGCAGCGCCGCCGGGGACGCGATCAGTCAGATCAATCAAAAACTTGCCTTGCACAAACTGGCACCAGTGAAGATCGAGTGGGTCGATCCGAGCCTGGCGGTCGAAGACGTGCTGGAAATGGTTCAGGGCGGGATTTTTCACCTGACCATCGTCGAGCAGCCGATTGCCGAGCGCTGGGGCAAGATCCTGCCCAAACTGCGTTTCGATCGGCAGGTGCTGATCAGCGAGCCGGGGGAAGAATTCTGGTTCGTACGCCGCGATGCCTCGATGCTGCGGGCGAGCATCGATCGCTTCCTGCTCGGGTACAAAAAGCCTTCGGATCAGGACGCGGCGTTCCTGCGCATCTATCGTCGTCTCTATCAAGTGCATTACCCACTGGCCAAGACTGATCGCCAGCGCCTGGAAAAACTTCGACCGGTACTGCAGAAACACGCCGATGCCCAAGGCATGGATTGGTTGAATCTGGCGGCATTGGCCTTCAAGGAGTCCGCGTTGCAACCCCGCGCACGAAGCGGCGGTGGCCCCACTGGCCTGATGCAGATCACTCCGTCCGCGGCCCAGCGGGTAGGGGTCAATAACATTCAGGACCTCGATGCCAATGTGCAGGCCGGGGCCAAATACCTGGCGATGATCCGCTGCAAGTTTTTTGCCAGCCCCAAACTCAACGAGCGTGAGCGTATGGCGTTCGTGCTGGCGGCTTACAACATCGGGCCGGAGCGGGTTCAGGGCATGCGCGCCGAGGCGCGTCGGCGAGGCTTGAATCCCAATCAATGGTTCTTCCAGGTCGAGCGCATCGCCATGGAGCAGGTGGGAATGGGACCTGTCAGCTATGTTAATAGCGTGAACAAGTATTACTTGGCGTTCGATCGGGAGCGGGAGTCGTTGGAGCCCCAGGGGCAGAAAGTAGCCTTAAGGAAGTGATCGAATAAACTGATTGTTATGGCGAAAAATTTGCGCTTTTAGCATTTAATTTATTGATTAATATAGCGGCCAACCAACACACAAACACACAATGGATGACACAGCATGAGCTCACTGATCAACAAGGTACTGTTTACCCGCGCTGGCTACGGCCTGACTGTCCTGCGGATCTTCGTCGGCATCATCTTCGCGGCTCACGGCTCGCAGAAACTCTTCGGCGCTTTCGGCGGCTACGGTCTGGCGGGCACCGCGCAGTACATGGAAAGCATCGGCCTGGCACCGGGTTACCTGATGGCCACGTTGGCCGGTGGTACCGAGTTCTTCGCCGGTCTGGCCTTGATCATCGGCTTGCTGGTCCGCCCTGCGGCACTCGGCCTGACGTTCCTTTCGCTGGTCGCCATCTTCAGCGTGCATATCAGCAACGGTCTGTTCATGGCCAACAACGGTTATGAATTCGCCCTGGCCCTGCTGGGTGGCAGCATCGCGGTGCTGTTCGAAGGCGCCGGCAAGCTGTCGGTTGATCGCGCCATCGCTGGTTGATCGCTCTGGCTCAACGAAAAGGCCCGCATTGCGCGGGCCTTTTTTGTTGTGCGTCATTCTTGACACTGTCCGGTCAGCTTCTCTAGGATGCTGCCATGCGCCGATTTAAACAGCTACTTGCGGGGCGCCAGGTGACTCATTCAGTTGCCGATAGAAGCTTGAAACAGGCTTCGAAATACCGCTAAAGCGCTGGTTCGGTGTTGCCTCTCACCTGCCATGCAGACTTTTGAGGCAGAGACACGACACGATGAATGCACTAAACCCCGTTGTACGCCCCGCGCCGATCACGGCACATCTGACCCAGCGCAATCCAAAAATCCTGCTTGGCGGCAAACATCAGCCGACGCTCCTGCGTTACCTCGATGGTTGGCCACGTCGCACCGGTGGACCCGCAGCTTTCCTGATCCAGTTTGTCGAAGACGGTGAGTCACTGGCGCGTTTTGCCAGCGACAGTTTCGACCTGGCGGTGATTCAGTCGCCCGCCCTCGAAGACGCGCCAGAGATGATCAGGCAACTGACCCGCGTCGCCCGGCAAGGGCTGATCACCCGCCGTTAAGGCTTATGGGTAATCAATCGCCACGATATACACGCACTGTTCGCCGGTAGG
This sequence comes from Pseudomonas sp. GM60, assembly GCF_000282415.1. Taxonomy (NCBI): domain Bacteria; kingdom Pseudomonadati; phylum Pseudomonadota; class Gammaproteobacteria; order Pseudomonadales; family Pseudomonadaceae; genus Pseudomonas; species Pseudomonas sp. GM60. The sequence goes on along the minus strand of NZ_AKJI01000085.1, from coordinate 4,810 downwards.
CGTCTGGACCCGAACTTCGGCGTCCAGTGCCTTGCCGATCAGGGCGCGTGCCAGCGGTGAGTCGATGCTGATCAGGCCCAGTTTCAAGTCCAGTTCATCCGGCCCGACGATGCGGTAGCGCGACTCCTTGCCGTCCTCGTCTTCGATGGTGACCCAGGCCCCGAAGTAGACTTTGTTCGGATCGCTGGGCTTTTCGCTGACCACCTTGAGCGCTTCCAGCCGTTTGGTGAGAAAGCGCACGCGACTGTCGATTTCGCGCAGCATCTTTTTGCCGTAGGTGTATTCGGCGTTCTCGGAGCGATCACCCTGCGCCGCGGCCTCGCTGACCGATTGCGTGACCTGCGGTCGGCGCACATGCCAGAGTTCATGGAACTCGGCCCGCATCCGCGCTTCACCTTCAGGGGTGATCAGCGCGGTGCCAGCGGTGCGGGGAGGGCGATAACGGCTCATGGCAACTTCTTGTGGTTGAGAAGGGTTGAGTCTATCAACCCTCGCGCAAGACTGTCAGGGGGCTGGCGTTCAAGGCACGCCGGGTGCCAAACACGCCGGCACCGCCGATCAGCACGGCGCCGATCAGGGGCAACACCAACAGCCACGGATGCGGGTGCCATGGCAAGTCGAAGGCGTAACGGTACAGCACCAGGCTCACCAGCTCCGAGCCCAGTGCCGCCAGCAACCCGCTGACCGCGCCAAGCAGGCCGAACTCGATCCGTCGGGCCTTGACCAGCAACTGGCGCTCGGCCCCCAGTGCTCGCAGCAATGCGCCTTGGCGAATGCGTTCATCCAGCGTGGCTTGCAGACCCGAGAACAACACCGCCATCCCCGCCGCCAACACAAACAACAACACGTACTCCACCGCCAGGGTGACCTGGGCGAGGATGCTGCGCAGCTGCGCCAGCAAGGCTTCGACTTGCAGAATGGTCACCGCCGGGAAGGCGCGGGACAGGTCAACGATCTGCTGGTCGTGGCCCGCCGCCAGATAGAAACTGGTCAGGTAGGTCGCTGGCAGATCCTTCAATGTGCCGGGCTGGAAAATCATGAAGAAGTTCGGCTGGAAGTTGTCCCAGTTGATCTCACGCAGGCTGGTGACCTTCGCTTCGCGATTGACCCCGCCGACAGTAAAGACCAAGTGATCGCCGAGCTTGAGCTTCAGGCTCTCGGCGACCTTGCCTTCCACCGACACGCCGGGAGCGTCGTCCGGGGCCTGATCGCCCCACCAGTTGCCGGCGGTGAGTTTGTTGCCAGCCGGCAGGTCTGCCGCCCAGGTCAGGCTGAGGTCGCGCTGAATCGCCCGATCACCGGCCGAGTCCTTGCTGACGATGTCCTGCACCGGTTCGCCATTGATGCTGATCAATCGCCCCGGCACCACTGGATACAACGGCGCCGATTGTGCCGACAGTTCGATCAGGCGATCGGTGAATGCCTGTTTTTCCGCTGGCAGGATGTTCAGCGCGAAGTAATTCGGCGCGTTTTTCGGCAACTGGTTTTGCCAGGTGTCCAGCAATTCGCCGCGCAGCAAAGCGATCAGCGCCATGGACAGCAGGATCAGACCGAAGGCCAGCGATTGGCCGGCTGCCGCCAGTGGATGACGCAGCAGTTGACCCAGGCCGAGACGCCACGGCAACGAAGCGCGCGCGAGCATTCGGCGCAGGCTCTTCAGTAGCAGCAACAGCAAACCGCCCAACACCAGCGCCGCGATCACGCCGCCGCCGAGCAGGGCGAAGGTCAGTACCAAATCCAGGCTCAGGCGCCACATGATCAGCCCGAGAGCGCCCAGTGCTGCGCCGTAGACCATCCAGGTGCTGGAAGGAATCGGCAGCATGTCGCGGCGCAATACGCGCAATGGCGGGACCCGCCCCAATGCAGCCAGTGGCGGCAAGGCAAAACCGGCCAGCGCTACCAGTCCGGTGCCGATCCCGGCGATGGCCGGAAGCAGGCCGCCCGGTGGAACATCGGTCGGCAACAAATCATGCAGCAGCGCGAACAACCCGAGTTGCGCCAGCCAGCCGAGCAAGGCGCCGCTGATGCTGGCCAGCAGTCCGAGAATCGTCAGCTGCAAACTGAACAGCACCATGGTTTCCCGACGGGACAGCCCGAGGCAACGCAAAAGTGCACTGGCATCGAAGCGGCGGGTGGCGAAGCGCGTCGCCGACAATGCCACTGCGACACCGGATAATAGCACCGCCACCAGACTCGCCATGTTCAAGTAGCGCTCGGCTTTGCCCAGTGCGCCGCCGATCTGCCGGTTGCCATCGCGGGCGTCTTGAATGCGTTGATTGGCGGCGAGGCCGGGTTTGATCAATTGACGGTAGGTTTCCAGCGCTTCGGGCTTGCCGCGCCAGAGTTCGCGGTAGCTGACGCGGCTGCCGGGTTGCACCACGCCGGTCGCCGTGAGATCGCTGAGGTTGATCAGCACCCGTGGCGTCAGGCTGTAGAAATTGCCGGCACGATCCGGTTCATAGGTCAGTACGCGCGCCAGTTTCAGGGTGCGCATGCCGACGTCGATGCTGTCGCCGATCTTCAAGTCCAACGCGGTCAGCAGTCGTGCTTCAACCCAGGCTTCGCCGGATTTCGGTCCGCCTCCGGATTCTTCCGCAGCGAAGGGCGCTGCGGCGCTTTTCAGCTCGCCGCGCAGTGGATAGACGTCGTCGGCGGCCTTGATGCTGGACAGCTGAATGCCATTGTCGGTGGCGATTACGCTGGAGAACTCCACCACCTGCGCATGTTCGAGGCCCAGATCCGTGCCGCTTTTGATCTGTTCGGGTCGCGCCGGAGAACTGCCTTCGAGCAGCAGGTCGGCGCCGAGAAACTCGGTGGCGCGCAGCATCATGGCGCCATTCAGGCGGGCGCCGAAGTAACCGATGGCGGTACTCGCCGCCACCGCTACCAGCAAAGCGAAGAACAACACCCGCAACTCGCCGGCGCGGGCATCGCGCAGCAGTTGGCGGATGGCGAGACTGAACAGGCGCAACAGCGGCAGGCGTGCCATCAAGGCTCCAGAGGGGCGACCAGCAGGCCGGCTTCAAGGCGGATCAGGCGCCGGCAACGATGTGCCAGGCGTTCATCGTGGGTCACCAGCACCAGGGTCGTGCCGCGTTCCTTGTTCAGTTCGAACAACAGATCGCTGATGCGCTCGCCGGTGTGGCTGTCGAGGTTGCCGGTGGGTTCGTCGGCGAACAGCACATCGGGCTCGGCGGCAAACGCACGGGCAATCGCCACACGTTGCTGCTCGCCACCGGAGAGCTGGCGGGGCGAGTGGGTCAGGCGCTGGCCCAGACCGACCCGTCGCAGCAATTCGGTGGCGCGCTCACGGGCGTCTTTGCGGCCATCGAGTTCCAGCGGCAGCATGACGTTTTCCAGGGCGTTGAGGCTGTCGAGCAATTGGAATGATTGAAAGACAAAACCGACGTGTTCGGCGCGAATGCGTGCGCGTTGGTCTTCATCGAGATTGCTCAGGCCCTGGCCTGCGAGGGTGACTTCACCGCTGCTCGGCAAGTCGAGGCCGGCGAGCAGGCCGAGGAGGGTGGATTTCCCCGAGCCGGACGCGCCGACGATGGCCAGGCTGTCGCCCTTGTTCAGTTCCAGGCTGAGTTCGTGCAGGATAGTCAGATCACCTTCCGCGCTGGGAACCACTTTGCTGAGGTCCTTCGCGGTGAGAATGCTTGCGCCCATGGAGAATCCGATGCGAGTGTGGTTTTTGAGTGCTGGCCTGGCCTTGATGTGCATGGCCCAGAACGCAGCGGCGGGTACTGTCCTGATCGTTGGCGATAGTATCAGCGCCGGTTTCGGACTGGATACCCGCGAGGGGTGGGTGTCGCTGCTTGAGCAACGGCTCAAGCGCGAAGGTTTTGACGATAAGGTGGTCAATGCGTCCATCAGCGGCGACACCAGCGCCGGAGGCCGGGCGCGCCTGCCTGCGCTGCTTGCAGAGCATAAACCGGAGTTGGTGATCCTCGAGTTGGGCGGCAATGACGGGCTGCGCGGAATGCTGCCAACACAATTGCAACAAAACCTTGCGGCGATGATCAACAGCTCCAAGGCCAGCGGTGCCAAAGTGCTACTACTCGGCATGCAACTGCCACCCAACTACGGTGCGCGCTACAACAAGGTCTTCGCTGAGGCTTTCAGCAACGTCGCCGCCGAGAAAAAAATCCCGCTGGTGCCGTTTTTCCTCGAGGGCGTGGGCGGGCATCCTGAGCTGATGCAGTCAGACGGCCTGCACCCGACTGCGGGCGCTCAGGACAAGTTGCTGGAAAATGTCTGGCCGACACTGAAACCGCTGCTTTGACGCTTTTCTAGCGGCGGTGTTTCGGCTAAGGTGGCGCCCCCGATTTGGAGCCCCCGATGCCGCGTCCCGCCTGGTCACTTTTTGCCTATCAACTGATCGAGCCTGACGAACAGCTGGATCTGTTCGCCTGCCAGGAAGTGCGGGTACATCTGGTGACCCGTCAGCTGGAGCTGGGCGGCTCGGCCGATCGCACCTTGTGCGGCAGCCTGCTGCCCGCGCAACCGCGCTGGTCGAGCGTTGATCGCCGGGTGTTCCAGGACCAGCGGCTGTGTTCGTTGTGCCGGGCCATTCTGGAGTCGCAAAAGCGCGGTACTTCGCCGATCTGGCCGGAGCTGCGATTCGAGCTTTGATGGCTTGATGTGGGGTTGGGTTGGGTTGGGTTGGGGGCATATCCGGTTTTGCGGTACGGCCACTTATGGTTTCGCCCTTACGGCGAGTCACTTTGGAAAAGCCCCAAAGTAACCAAAGCGCTCTTGCCCCTTTCGTTCGGTGCCTCGCTAAGGCTCGACATGCCCTCGCTCC
>NZ_AKJI01000084.1:0-44171 GCF_000282415.1 Pseudomonas sp. GM60 | reverse complement strand
CACCGAACGAAAGGGGCAAGAGCCCTTGGTTACTTGGGGCTTTTCCAAGTGACTCGCTGTAAGAGCGAAACCAATAGCCGCCGATACCGAAGAGCCGGATATGTACACCTAGCCCAGTCCCAAACGCCCAGAAACGGCCGCACACGAAACAACAGGCAATAAAAAGCCCCGCTTTTCAAGGCGAGGCTTTTGAGGTTTTCAGCGTTTCTGGCGTCTCAGGCAACCAGTGCCTGACGGGTACGCTCGATCACGGCCTGCAGCGGCTCGGCGCTGGAGTATTGATCGGGGTACAGGCGTTCGCTGTGACGAGCGATGCCGTGTTCGTTGACCAGAGTGAAACTGAAGCAGCCTTTGCGAGCGGCCATGATCAGGCAGTTCATTGGTGCAAAAGCGTTGGTTAGGGTGCGAATGGCATCCTGGGTGTGGATTTGAGTAGTCATTAATGGGTGTTCCTACAAGCGACACGGATAAGAACCGTGCAAAATTAAAACGTTCCAGTGACGACGACCACCATTGGTCGAACGAAGAACCCGACTGGAACAAAGCAGCCAGTTTGAAGCGCTGATTAAGTTGGCGCGCTTGGGCTGGCAGGTAGGTACTTAGGAGGGCAGGCAACACATCAAGGGCAAAGGTTCTGGGCCCGGGGTGAAGATCCTGATCAATTTGCAGGCTGGTTCGGTCAGAGTAAGTGAGCTTCGCAACACCCTTTGCTTTCGATTCAAAGGCTGTGTTGGCGCAAGGTTTACCTGGAAACCATCGAGGTGGTCGATCCCGCTTGTTCGGTTGAGGCTTCCTTTGGGAAGGCTGACCGGGAGGATTTGTTCGACCAGAATTGACTTTCAGCTTGGTACTAACGCCGCGGATACTAACGGATTGAATTGCAGAAAGGAAGTATGTTAGTCAAAAACATCTCCCGGATGCCGCCATTCGTGTGCGGACTGGCGCTTGCCCACAGCCAGAGAGCGCCGGTTTCGCCCCGTAATGGCACAGATTCCGACCATCGGTCGTCGACGTTCGTCGGTTCGAAACCGGTCTGGATCATGGGTTCGCCAGGGTTTATCCCCAAGTCAGGTGAGAAAATGCGCCGAAAAAGCGCATGGATATAACTGCCTCGAAGGTACTTGTGCACATAAGTTGCGCGGACTGTCACCCCACTGTCATCTGCCCTTCAAACGTAGTGGGTGCCTGTAACCAAAATTTAAGTCAATGAAAAACATCGGTTTTTTTTACTGGTGAAAAAATCGTCAGTTTGACTGCGAGCCCCATTCCACAGGGCTTTGCGAGAGTTCAAGGGCGGTTGTCCACTGAGTTATCCACAGCTTCTGTGGATTGTCCCGAGCGCTTGCTCTAGGACGGGCGTGCCGGGTTTTTTTAGGCTTTACCTGTAAGAAAAAAAGAGTAGAGTGGCGCGCCTTCCGATCTGCCCCACAGTGCTTTATGAAGTTTCGCTCAGTACCCGCTTCCGCAACCTCGACACCTACCAGCGTCACCCCACACAAGCGCTTTTCGATGCGTGTGGCCGAATGGCTGCTGGACAGCCCGCGCCTGGGCGAAAACCACAACGTCAAACATTTCGCCGGGCGTTTGCTCAAGCAGCCGGCGCGTGAAGGCGTGGTGGCCGCGCAGAGCCGTCTCGGTCAGTTGATGTGCCGCGAATGCGGGAATGCCCGGGACCGCCGTATCGGCCAGGACCTCTTGCGTCAGGCCGCGCGGGCCGGGGATCGGCGCGCTCAACAGGAACTCGGTCTGATCGAAGACTGAGCTGTCCAAGACCTGACACCTTGGTTAACCTTCAAGCTTTATCGAACGGGCAGGATTGGCTATGGCGATGGACTTGACCAGCATATTGCTCGGTCTGGCGGGTGCTGCACTGCCGTTGCTGGCATTGACCTGGCAACTTCAGCGCCGTGCGAGCACCTCGCAGTCAGAGGTTGCACTGCTGGAAGAGCGTCTGGCCATGGCCAACCTGGCACAGGATGGGTTGAATGCCCAGCTCGAAGCTGCTCGCGACGAAATCGCTGACCTGGGGCAGGCCAACGCCGCCAAGCAGGCAGACCTCGCCGCCTTGCGCCGTGAAGTCGAACTGCTGCAGATCGAACGTGATGACGCCCGCGACGCCGCTCATGCCTGGAACATTGAGCGCGCCGGCAAAGACGTTGAGTTGCGTCGCCTGGACGCTCAAGCCGCCTCGCTGAACGCTGAGCTGCGTGAGCAACAGGAAAGCCATCAGCAGCGTCTCAGTGACCTGCAAGGCTCGAGGGACGAGCTACGTGCCCAGTTCGCCGAGCTGGCCGGCAAGATCTTCGACGAGCGCGAGCAGCGCTTCGCCGAAACCAGTCAGCAGCGTTTGGGGCAGTTGCTCGATCCGTTGAAAGAGCGCATCCAGTCGTTTGAAAAACGCGTCGAGGAAAGCTATCAGGCCGAGGCGCGCGAACGTTTTTCGCTGGCCAAGGAGCTGGAGCGTCTGCAACAGCTGAACCTGCGCCTGAGCGACGAAGCGACCAACCTGACCCGCGCCTTGAAAGGGCAGAAGACCCAGGGTAACTGGGGTGAGCTGATTCTCGAACGGGTGCTTGAGCACGCAGGCTTGGAGAAGGGGCGCGAGTACCAGACCCAGGTCAATCTCAAGGGCCCGGACGGCGAGCGGTTCCAGCCGGACGTGATCATTTATCTGCCGGGCGACAAGCAGGTGGTGGTCGACTCCAAGGTCAGCCTGACGGCCTATCAGCAATACGTGGCGGCCGAAGACGATGCCATCGGCCAGATCGCCATCAAGCAGCACGTGCTGTCGCTGCGCAACCACGTCAAAGGTCTGGCCGGCAAGGATTACAAACGGCTCGACGGTTTGCACAGCCTGGATTTCGTCTTGCTGTTCGTGCCCATCGAAGCGGCGTTTTCCGCGGCGTTGCAGGCGGAGCCTACGCTGTTTCAGGAAGCATTCGACCGCAACATCGTGATCGTCAGCCCGACCACGTTGCTGGCCACCTTGCGTGTCATCGACAGCCTGTGGAAGCAGGAACGGCAGAGTCAGAACGCCCGGGAAATTGCCGAGCGGGCAGGGTGGCTGTACGACAAGTTCGTGTTGTTCATTCAGGACCTGGATGAAGTCGGCAATCGCTTGCAGCAACTGGACAAGGCCTACAGCTCGGCGCGCAACAAGCTGACCGAAGGCCGTGGCAACCTGGTCAGCCGCAGCGAGCAGCTCAAGTTACTCGGCGCGCGGGCCAGCAAGAGTCTGCCAGCGGACCTGTTGGAGCGGGCGATGACGGATGTCGATGGCCTGGTCGAGTTACCCGAGTAACCTCAAAAGCATCGCCGGAACGCCGCCCGCAGCAAGCCAGCTCCTACAGTAAACCGCGTTCTCAACTGTAGGAGCCGGCTTGCCGGCGATGGCGTCCTTTGAAACACCACATCACTAAAAACCTGCCGATCTACAACGGCAAATGCCGACTCAACAACGCCCGCAACGCCGCCGGTTTCACCGGTTTGGCCAGGTAATCCAGTCCCGCCGCATGCACCTGCGCCACCGTCTCGGGGTGCCCATCGGCGCTGATCACCACGCCGGGCACCGGCTCACCCAAACGGGTGCGCAGCCACGCCATCAACTCGGTCCCGGTCTCGCCGTCGTCGAGGTGATAATCCACCAGCGCCAATTGCGGACGTACGCCATCGCTGAGCAACGCCGCGCATTCGTCGCGATTGCGCGCCGTCCAGACCTGACAACCCCAGCGGGTCAGCAAACTGTTCATGCCTATAAGGATGCTGTCCTCGTTGTCGATGCACAGCACCTGCGCACCGCTCAGGAGTTTGCCGTTGAGTTCGGTGACGTTGGCCGGCGCCGCGATTTGCGCCTGAGCCAACGGCACGCTGACGCTGAACACGCTGCCGCGCCCCGGCCAGGAACGCACTTGCAAGGTGTGGCCCAGAACGCGACACAGCCCGTCAGCAATCGCCAGGCCCAGGCCCAGGCCTTTCTCGGCACGGGTCTGGTGGCTGTCGAGGCGTTTGAATTCCTCGAAAATCACTTTCAGTTTGTCTTCCGGGATCCCCGGACCACGGTCCCAGACCTCCAGGCACAGTTCACCCTTGTGCCGACGAACCCCCAACAGCACTGGCCCCTTGGCGTAGCGAAAGGCGTTGGTCAGGAAGTTCTGCAAGATCCGTCGCAACAGTTTGATGTCACTGTCGACCCGCAGCGTACTGCCGCGAACGCGGAATTTGAGCCCCTGATCCCGGGCCAGTGCCTTGAATTCCGCGCCAAGAATATCGAACAGCTCATTGAGCACGAACGGTTTCGGCTCCGGGTTGATCTTGCCGTTTTCCAGGCGGGAAATGTCCAGCAAATCGCTGATCAGGTCTTCGGCCGAGCGCAGTGATGAATCCAGGTGATGAACCAGTTTCTGCGCTTCGCTGGACAAGCCATCGTCCTGATGGGACAGGGCTGCAGAAAACAGTCGGGCGGCGTTCAGCGGTTGCATCAGGTCGTGGCTGACCGCCGCGAGAAAGCGGGTCTTCGACTGGTTGGCCGACTCGGCGGTGCCCTTGGCTTCGGTCAGGGCCACGTTGAGTTGCGACAACTCGTGGGTGCGCTCGGTGACCCGTCGCTCCAGGCCTTCGTTGGCTTCGGTCAGCGCCTGTTCGGCCTCGCGGAACGCGGTGATGTCGGTGAAGCTCATGACGAAACCGCCGCCCGGCATCGGGTTGCCGATCAGCTCGATCACACGGCCATTGGGGAAAAGTCTTTCAGAGGTGTGGGCACGGCCCTGACGCATCCAGTGCAATCGGCGTGCGACGTGCACTTCAGCTTCACCCGGCCCGCACAGACCACGCTCGGCGTTGTAGCGAATGATGTCGGCAATCGGCCGGCCGACGCTGATCAAGCCATCCGGGTAATTGAACAGTTCCAGATAACGCCGGTTCCACGCCACCAGCCGCAGCGACTGGTCGACCACGCTGATGCCCTGGGTGATGTTCTCGATCGCGCCTTGTAGCAAGGCACGGTTGAATTGCAGCACTTCCGAGGCTTCGTCGGCGATGCGCACGACGTCCTCAAGTTGCATTTCCCGACCTTCGATGGCGGCTTTTACCACCGCTCGCGTTGAAGACGCACCCAGTACACCGGCCAGCAAACGTTCGGTATGGGCGATCCACTCGCTGTCGGCGTTCTGGTTGGGGTTGAAGCCTTTGCCCTGGCGATAGGCGAAACGGATAAAACTCTGACGGGCGCGTTCTTCACCGACAAACCGTGCCGCGAGTTGCAGCAGATCTTCGATTTGTACCGCCAGCATTGAACGTGCGCTGGGGCGGGCACTGATTTCCTGGCCGATGAAACGCCCGGCCTGCCAGTGCTCCGAAACCCGCGTGCGCGACAGCACCGACACCCAGGCAAACAGCGTGAAGTTGGCCGCCAGCGACAACACCACGCCTTGGGTCAGCGGGGTGAGCGGCAGGTTCAGCGGATTGCTGTGCAACCACGCCAGCCCGGGGAACGTGCTCAACGACACGCCGAGGCTGTGCGCGGCAATCGGCAGGATCAGCGTGTAAAACCACAGGAACGTACCGGCGGCGAGGCCGGCGAACACGCCACGGCGGTTGGCCTGTTTCCAGTACAGCGCGCCAAGCATGGCCGGGGCCAGTTGGGTCACGGCGGCAAAGGCGATCTGGCCGATGGTCGCCAGGCTCGCGGTCGAGCCCAGCAGTCGATAGCTGACGTACGCCAGCAGCAAAATCACCACGATGCTGACGCGGCGCACCGACAGCATCCACTGGCGGAACACTTCGAACGGCCGCTCGGCGTTGTTGCGACGCAGCAGCCACGGCAGCAGCATGTCATTGGAGACCATGGTCGACAGCGCCACGCTGGCAACAATCACCATGCCGGTCGCCGCCGAAGCACCGCCGATAAAGGCCAGCATCGCCAGTGCGGGATGGGCCTGGGCCAGTGGCAGGCTGATCACAAAGGAATCCGGCAACACTGAACTTGGCAGCAGCATCTGGCCGGCCAGTGCGATCGGCACGACAAACAATGCCGCCAGCGCCAGATACGCCGGAAACACCCATTTGGCCAGGCGCAAATCCTGCGGGTCGATGTTTTCCACCACGGTCACGTGGAACTGCCGGGGCAGGCAGATGATCGCCATCATCGCCACGCCGGTCTGCACCACCATCGATGGCCAGTTGATGGTTTCCTTCCAGTAGGCTTCGAGGCGTGGGGCGAGCATGGCCTGGTCGAAGAGGTCGTCGAAACCGTCGTACAGGCCGTAGGTCACGAACGCACCCACCGCGAGAAACGCGAACAGCTTGACCAGGGACTCGAACGCAATCGCCAGCACCATGCCGCGGTGGTGTTCGGTGGCATCGAGGTTGCGCGTACCGAAGACGATGGTAAACAGCGCCAGCACCAGCGACACAATCAGCGCCGTGTCCTGGGCGCGGGTGCCCATGGCGTCGGCACCGGCACCGATCAACAGGTTTACCCCGAGCACGATGCCTTTGAGTTGCAGCGCAATGTAGGGCAGCACGCCGACCAGGCAGATCAGCGCCACGACAATCGCCAGTGACTGGGATTTGCCGTAGCGGGCGGCGATGAAGTCGGCAATGGAGGTGATGTTCTCCTGCTTGCTGATCATCACCATTTTTTGCAGGACCCACGGCGCGCAGACCAACAGCAGGATCGGCCCAAGGTAGATCGGCAGGAACGACCAGAGTTGTTCGGCGGCCTGGCCGACGGCACCGAAGAACGTCCAACTGGTGCAATAGACCGCCAGCGACAGGCTGTACACCCAGGCGCGCACTCGCGGCGGCAGCGGCGCGCTGCGACGGTCACCGTAGAAGGCGATGGCGAACATGATGGCCATATAGGCCAGGGCGACGGCGGCGATCAGCCCGCTGGACAGCGACATGGAAACTCCAGACAAATGACACACGGGACGAAAGCCCGGACAGACAGTCTCGCACGACCGTCCGCGTTAGTCAGTGTCGACCAAGGTCGCGGAGCGGCGGGGTGTCGCAGGGTTGCTCTTGTAGGAGCGTGGCTTGCCCGCGAAGGCGTCATCACTGACTGAAAGCAATCTCAATCAACCGATGCAACTCCTCAACCTCCAAAGGCGCCGGCGAAAACAGGATGCGAAACACCGTAGGCGCCGCCATCAGATTGATCAGCCGATCAACACCCGGTTTCGGCTGATCCGGATAACGATCCAGAATCATCTGCAACTGCCCGCCAATGATCGTCACACAAAGGCCCGGCGTCGGGCTCGATTGCACATCGCGCAGCATGTTGCGGCCAGGTTCGGAGCTCATCTCGTCCAGATACTGCTCGGCCCAGGCCTGCACATCCCCGCGCAGGCTGCCGGTGTTGGCAGGCTCGCTGTCGGGTTGCATGCGCGCCAGGGCGACATCCGCCAGCAGCGCCGACAGATCGCCCCAGCGCCGATAGATGGTCGACGGCGTAACCCCCGCGCGAGCCGCGATTTGCGGGACGGTCACGGTGGAGCGGTCCTGTTCTTCGAGGAGCGCACGGACCGCCGAATGAATCGACTCTTGCACCCGGGCACTGCGGCCGCCGGGGCGTAAACCTTCTTTAATAGCCATGTAGCGGACCTTAACACAAAGAATTTGCTTTAAGCGCAGGCGAGTAGCACACTCCGCAAAAGCAAAAAGTTAGCTTTTGCGGAGTGTGCGCATGTCGAGTTCTGTTTCAAACCGTTCAACCCTGTGGTTTCTGGCGATCACTTTACTGAGTTTTCTCGCCGCTTCCACGGCGCCGACGCCGTTGTATCACTTGTATCAGGAGCAGCTGCATTTCTCGGCAGCAACCTTGACCGTGATTTTCGGCATCTACGCCATCAGTCTGCTGGTGGCGCTGCTGACGGTCGGTTCGCTCTCGGACTATCTGGGACGCAAGCCGGTCATTTTCAGCGCCGTCCTGCTGAACCTGCTGGCGATGCTGCTGTTTATCAATGCCGACAGCGTGGCGTGGTTGATCGGCGCGAGGGTGCTTCAGGGGTTCGCGACCGGGATGGCCACCGCCGTATTGAGCGCCGCGCTGCTGGACACCGATCGCCAGCAGGGGCCGCTGATCAACAGTGTCGCGCCGCTGCTTGGTATGGCGGTTGGCGCCGTGGGGTGCGGCTTGCTGGCCGAGTTTGCGCCGCTGCCGCTGCAGCTCACTTATTGGGTGTTGTTCGCGTTGTTTGTGATGCAGGCGCTGTATGTCTGGCGCCTGCCGGAAAGCGTCAGTTCGCAACCGGGGGCATGGGCCTCGTTGCGTCCGACCCTGCATGTGCCGACCCAGGCTCGCTCGACCTTGTGGCGAGTGTTGCCGCTGAATATCGCGACCTGGGCGCTCGGCGGTTTTTATGCCTCGCTCGGCCCTTCGTTGCTGCGCACGGCCACCGGTTCCACTTCGAACCTGATGGGGGGAGCGGCAGTCGCCGCATTGACGCTGACCGGCGCGCTGATGATCTTCACCCTGCGCAACCGGCCTGCCGCCAAGGGGCTGTTGCTGGGCGGCACGTTACTGCCCATCGGCCTCGTGTTGCTGTTGCTGGGCGTGCACAGCGCCAGCCTGCCATTGTTTTTCCTCGGCACGCTGGTGGCCGGTTGCGGATTCGGCGCCGGTTTCCTCGGCGCGGTGCGCAGTCTGGTTCCGCTGGCGCAGCCCCATGAGCGGGCCGGGTTGATGTCGGCGTATTACGTGCTCAGTTACCTGGCGTTCTGCTTGCCGTCGTTGCTGGCGGGGAATCTGACGCGCACGTTTGGCCTGGTGGCGACCACCGATGGTTATGGTGCCGTGCTGATTGTCCTGTCGGTCGGTGCGTTGCTGGCGTTGATGCGGCCGCGGCCTGCGGTAGTGTGCAGCGCGACCGGTCATCCATAAAAAAACGCGGCGCCGTTCAAGGCGCCGCGTTTTTGTGTGCAGCGATCAAATCTGCGCAAATCCGCCATCGACGAACAACTCGATCCCATTGATGAAGCTGCTGTCATCCGAGGCGAGGAACACTGCGGCTTTGCCCACTTCCGCTGGCGTTCCAAGACGGCCAATCGGCACCTGGCTGGCGAGGTAATCCAGCAACCCCTGCTGCTGATCTGCTGGCGCAAGTTCAGTCAGGCCGGGCGTGTGAATCGGGCCGGGGCTGATGACATTGACGCGAATCCTGCGGGCTTTCAAATCCAGCAACCAGGAGCGGGCAAAGTTGCGCACCGCCGCTTTGCTGGCGCTGTAGACGCTGAAGTTTTCCGTGCCTTTGGTGGCGGTCGTAGACGCGGTGAGAATCACCGAACCGCCGTCCTTGAGTAGCGGCAGTGATTTCTGCACGGTGAACAGCAGGCCTTTGACGTTGACGCCGAAAATCCGGTCGAAGTGTTCCTCGGTAATCGCGCCGAGGGGCAACATGTCGCCACCGCCCGCATTGGCAAAGACGATGTCCAGAGTACCGGCCTTGGTCCTGATCACGTCGAAGATGCGGTCCAGGTCGGCAAGGTTCGCGACGTCGCCCTGAATCCCGGTGACGTTGTGACCGATGCTGTTGACCGCCGCATCCAGTTCGGCCTGGCGGCGACCGGTGATGAATACCGTGGCGCCTTGGTCGACGAACGCTTGAGCCGATGCCAGGCCGATGCCGGTGGTGCCGCCAGTGATCAGTGCAACCTTGCCTTTGAGTGTGTTGCTCATGAGGTGAATCTCCGCTGAGTCGTTAAGGAAGTTCCTGGCACTGTCGTGCGCCGTTGAACAAACTCTATGCCGGAAGATTCATCGGAAAAACCGCCTGAATCGGGTTTGTTTGTACATGGTTGTGGACAATACTCAAGGCTCGTCCCTTGAGAGGTCTGTCATGAATCAACTGTTGGCCATGCGTGTTTTCTCCCGCGTTGTGCAGGCCGGTTCGTTTACCAGGGCCGCCGACTCGCTGAACATGCCAAAAACCTCGGTCAGCAAACTGGTGGCCGAGCTTGAAGAACACCTCGGTGCGCGGCTGTTACAGCGCACCACGCGCCGGCTGACGGTGACGGCGGATGGCATGGCTTACTACGAGCGCGCCTTGCAGTTGATGGTGGAGCTGGACGATCTGGACAACAGTTTCGCCAGTGCCCAGGGCCACCCGCGCGGCAGGATTCGCGTCGATGTCGGCGGCTCGGTGGCGACGATCCTGATCATCCCCGCATTGCCGGATTTCTATGCCCGATACCCGGACATCCAGGTCGAGTTGGGTGTCAGTGATCGGCCCGTGGACCTGATCAGCGAAAACGTCGATTGCGTGATTCGCGGCGGGCCATTGACCGAACTCTCCATGGCCGCGCGACCCCTGGGCCTGTCGTCATGGACCACCTGCGCCACCCCCGGCTATCTCGAACGTTTTGGCACCCCGACGGACCCGCGAGACCTTGAGAAAAATCATCGCATCGTCAGTTATCACTCGGCGCGTACCGGGCGGGTAATGCCGGCGCGATTCGAGCGCAACGGTGAAAAGTTCGAGATTCGGGGGCAGGGAGCATTCAGTGTCAACGAGAGCAACGCCCATCTGGCCTCGGGGCTGGCGGGACTTGGGGTGATCCACACGTTCACTTACACCGTGCAACCGCACATCGAGCGTGGCGAGCTGGTGCCGATTCTTCAGGACTGGCGCCCGCCCCGGTATCCGTTTCACGTGTTGTATCCGCCGAACCGGCACCTGAGTAACCGGGTTCGGGTATTTATCGATTGGCTGGCGCAGCTGTTCGCCGGTTTGGGTTAGCCTTGGCACCGCAATTTCTTTCGACGGACCGCCCATGAAGATCATTCGCAGCCAAGCCTTCACCGCTGACCGTGCCTGGGGAGCGCTGGATATTGCCAACATGAACGGCATCACCACGCGTCTGCACTGGACCGATCAGCCATACAAGTGGCATGTGAATGATGGCGAGGAAGTGTTCGTTGTGCTCGATGGCCAAGTGCAAATGCGCTATCGCGAAGCAGGCCTGGAGAAAGCGGTGATGTTGGCTGTCGGCGATATCTTTTACGCTTCGGTGGGCACCGAGCATGTGGCGCATCCGCAGGGGGTGGCGAGGATATTGGTGATCGAATCGGAAGGCAGCGTTTGATGATATATCTACAAAATAGATAACAGTTAGAGATATTACCCGTTATATAGATATTCGATTTGGACCTACCCTGAACTCCACCTCAACAGAGGACAGGAGTTCGCTATGACATGCCCCAACGCCACCCCCGTTTTCAAACCTTTCAGTCACTTGCAGCACCCGCGCGAGGTCATCCGCCAGTTCACCCCGAACTGGTTCGCCGCGACCATGGGCACGGGCGTTCTGGCGCTGGCCCTGGCCCAGTTGCCTGGCGCGACCCCAGGTCTGCACGCGATCGCCGAAGCCCTTTGGCTGTTCAATATCGGTCTGTTCATCTTGTTCACGGCGCTGTACGCGGCGCGCTGGGTGCTGTTCTTCGATGAGGCCCGGCGGATTTTCGGGCACTCCACGGTTTCGATGTTTTTCGGCACGATTCCCATGGGGTTGGCGACCATCATCAATGGCCTCCTGCTGTTTGGCCTGCCACGCTGGGGCGAAGGTGTCGTCCATGTGGCCGCGCTGCTGTGGTGGCTGGACGTGGCGATGTCGCTGGCCTGCGGTGTGCTGATTCCCTACATGATGTTCACCCGCCAGGAGCACAGCATCGATCAGATGACCGCCGTTTGGCTGTTGCCAGTGGTGGCGGCGGAAGTGGCGGCCGCCAGTGGCGGGTTGCTGGCGCCGCATTTGGCCGAGGCTCATGGGCAACTGGTGGTGTTGGTGACCAGCTACGTGCTCTGGGCATTTTCCCTGCCGGTGGCGTTCAGCATTCTGACAATTCTCATGCTGCGCATGGCGCTGCACAAACTGCCTCACGAAAACATGGCGGCGTCGAGCTGGCTGGCGCTCGGCCCGATTGGCACCGGGGCGCTGGGCATGTTGCTGCTGGGCGCCGACGCGCCGGCCATCTTCGCTGCCAACGGGTTTGCCGGCCTGGGTGACATCGCGGCAGGGCTGGGGCTGGTGGCGGGGATCACGCTGTGGGGTTTCGGTTTGTGGTGGATGCTGATTGCGCTGCTGATCACCGGGCGTTACCTGCGCGCCGGGATCCCGTTCAACCTTGGCTGGTGGGGTTTCACCTTTCCGCTGGGCGTCTATTCTCTGGCAACGTTGAAACTGGGAAGCACGTTGAACCTGGCGTTTTTCAATGCCTTTGGCTGTGTGCTGGTGGCGTTGCTGGCGATGATGTGGCTGATCGTTGCCAAACGCACGGTACAAGGCGCGTGGCGGGGTGAGTTGTTTGTCTCGCCGTGCATTGCAGGTTTAAACAAATAACCGGGTAATGTGTGGCCTGGATCGGCGTGCGGCATTCCAATCACAGTATCCACGCCACTCTCTAACAACATCAGGGCACACGGAAGATGAGTCACCCCTCACAGTTCACCTTGCTTCGCACCCGGCGCTTCCTGCCGTTTTTCGTGACCCAGTCCCTCGGGGCGTTCAACGACAACGTCTTCAAGCAATCGTTGATCCTCGCCATTCTGTACAAATTGACCATCGAGGGGGATCGCTCGATCTGGGTCAATTTGTGTGCGCTGCTGTTCATCTTGCCGTTCTTTCTGTTTTCGGCGTTGGCCGGGCAGTTTGGCGAAAAGTTCGCCAAGGATGCGCTGATCCGTCTGATCAAGCTCGGGGAAATCGCCATCATGGCGGTTGGCGCGGTGGGGTTTGTCTTCGATCACCTGTCGCTGATGCTGCTGGCGCTGTTCGCCATGGGCACGCACTCGGCGCTGTTCGGGCCGGTGAAATACTCGATCCTGCCCCAGGCCTTGCATGAAGAAGAGCTGGTGGGCGGCAACGGTCTGGTGGAAATGGGCACCTTCCTGGCCATCCTCGCCGGGACCATCGGCGCCGGGATCATGATGTCCTCCGCGCATTACGCGCCCATCGTGTCCACGGCGATCATCGGCATTGCCGTGCTCGGTTACCTGGCCAGTCGCAGCATTCCGCGGGCGGCGGCCTCATCGCCGGAAATGCGTCTGAACTGGAACATCTTCAGTCAGTCCTGGGCCACCTTGAAACTGGGACTGGGGCAAACGCCGGCGGTATCGCGCTCGATTGTCGGCAACTCGTGGTTCTGGTTTGTCGGGGCGATTTACCTGACGCAAATCCCGGCGTACGCCAAGGAATGGATGCACGGCGACGAAACCGTGGTGACGCTGATTCTCACCGTGTTTTCGGTGGGGATCGCACTTGGCTCGCTGCTCTGCGAAAGACTGTCCGGACGCAAAGTCGAGATCGGTCTGGTGCCGTTCGGCTCGTTTGGCCTGACGGTATTCGGATTGCTGCTGTGGTGGCATTCCGGTGGAATTCCCGAGAGTGTCGACGGCCATGGCTGGATAGAAATCCTCGGCTTTGGCCACACCTGGCTGGTATTGATCGACATTCTCGGTCTTGGGGTTTTCGGTGGTTTCTACATCGTGCCGCTGTACGCGCTGATCCAGTCGCGCACCCCGGAGAACGAGCGTGCGCGGGTGATTGCCGCCAACAATATTCTCAACGCGCTGTTCATGGTGGTCTCGGCGATTGTCTCGATCGTGCTGCTGAGTCTGGCCAAGCTGTCGATCCCGCATCTGTTTCTGGTGGTGTCGCTGCTGAACATCGGCGTCAACGCCTACATCTTCAAGATCGTCCCCGAGTTCAGCATGCGTTTCATGATCTGGCTGCTCAGCCATTCCATGTACCGCGTGGAGCATCGCAATCTGGAGCTGATTCCGGATGAAGGCGCGGCGTTGCTGGTGTGCAACCACGTGTCTTTCGTCGACGCGCTGCTGATCGGCGGCGCGGTGCGTCGGCCGATTCGCTTTGTGATGTATTACAAGATCTACAACCTGCCGGTGCTGAACTTTATCTTCCGCACGGCCGGGACAATTCCGATCGCGGGACGTCAGGAAGACATTCAGATTTACGAAAGGGCCTTCACGCGTATTGCTCAATATCTGAAGGACGGTGAGCTGGTGTGCATCTTCCCTGAAGGAAAATTGACCGCCGATGGCGAGATCAATGAGTTCAAGGGCGGGTTGACGCGGATTCTCGAAGAGACGCCGGTGCCAGTGATTCCATTGGCATTGCAGGGGTTGTGGGGGAGTTTCTTCAGTCGCGATCCCGACAAGGGCCTGTTCCGTCGGTTGTGGTCGCGGGTGACTCTGGTGGCGGGGCCGGCGGTGGCGGTAGAAGCGGCGGAGCCGGCGAAGCTGCAAGGGATGGTCGGAGAGTTGCGCGGCGCTGTCCGCTGATCCCTGTCGATGCGGGCCGCTACTTTCGCGAGCCCGTGCTGGCGGGAGTCAGCCCGCCATCGCCAAGCGGTTACGTCCTTCGCGCTTGGCCACATAAAGCGCGCTGTCGGCCCGACGCAACAGGCTCTCGGCCGATTCGCCGGGCAACAGGGTCGAACAGCCGAGGCTGACGGTCAGCTCGATCAAGTTGCCATCGGCCGAAAAATCCTTGGCTTGCGCCGCGAGTCGCAGGCGCTCGCCGACCATGGCGGCGGCTTCCCGGCCGGTGTTGGACAGCAGAATCAAAAACTCCTCGCCACCAAAGCGGAACACCATGTCCACGTTGCGCAGCTGGCTTTTGATCGAGGCGGCGACCCCCTTGAGCACGTCATCGCCAGCGCTGTGACCATGGGTGTCGTTGATTTGTTTGAAATGGTCGATGTCCAGCATCAACAGCGACAAGGGCTGCAGATGCCGACGCGACATGTCGATTTCCCGTTGCAGCGTCTGGTCCATGGCAATGCGGTTGCCGGTGTCCGTGAGAGGGTCGCGCAGGGCGCTTTGGGTGGCGGCGCGGTAGAGCAGGGCGTTGCGCATCGGGTACAGCAATGCGGACAGCAGCGACTCAAGGTTGCCCAGTTCCTGCTCGCTGAAACGCTGATTGCGACGGAACACCAGTTCACCCAGCTGCTCGCCTTCGTGGCTGAGGGTGTAACTGATCGAGTGGTGGCCGCGCTGGCCGTATTCCAGGCGCAAGTCGCTGGCCTTGTGCTGGTAGCTCAAGGCGTCGAGCGGTACGAGGCGCTGAATTTCACGGTAGAAGAGCCCAAGAATGCGTTGCGGCTCAAGACTGGTTTGCAGCTGCAAACTCAGTTGCTGGCGCAATTGCGCGAGGCTGACCGGCCTCTCCAGAAGAGGGGGCTGCTGACCAAAGCCCAGGCGTTGCAATTTGGCGCTATCGAAGTC
The DNA here is from genome assembly GCF_000282415.1 of Pseudomonas sp. GM60. Taxonomy (NCBI): domain Bacteria; kingdom Pseudomonadati; phylum Pseudomonadota; class Gammaproteobacteria; order Pseudomonadales; family Pseudomonadaceae; genus Pseudomonas; species Pseudomonas sp. GM60. Next base: position 28,929 of record NZ_AKJI01000084.1, on the reverse strand, counting down.
AATTGCGTTGGTCTGGGAAGGTGATTTCATATGGCGTGCGCCCCTAAGCAGTAAGGCTGTCTTACAGGCTGGGTGAGAGCGGCTTTGGGCTGCGCGTCATACTGGTCCATCAGTCCCGTAGGACATTTGGCGCAAGTCTAATCTGCTTTGCTGAAGATTAGTAACCTATCGACTCGAAGGTCTGCCCGACGGCTTTCACTCACTCGGCGTGTCTGAGCAGATATAGAGCGAAAGTCATGCCATTCGGTTCATTTGAACAAAAGCTGTTGAAAATCAATGTCTTGAAAGTATTTTTGGCTTTGTCTGGCCCGTTTCATGACATTTATTTGACTAAAAACAGGTGCAGTTGCGAGGCTTTTTAAGTGCCGTGACGGTAATTCGCCACGGCACAAAAGCGACGCACGGTGTTACTGCGCGTTGAATGCCTGGCCGTTGATGCCGGTGCTGTCCGGGCCCATCAGGTAGAGGTAGACCGGCATGATCTCCTCGGGCGTCGGGTTGTTCAGCGGATTTTCACCGGGATAAGCCTGGGCGCGCATGCTGGTGCGGGTGGCGCCGGGGTTGATGCTGTTGGAGCGCACCGGTGCGACGGTGTCGACTTCGTCGGCCAAGGTTTGCATCAGGCCTTCGGTGGCGAACTTGGAGACGCCATAAGCGCCCCAATACGCACGACCCTTGCGGCCGACGCTGCTGGAAGTGAACACCACCGAAGCGTCCTGCGACAGTTTGAGCAGCGGCAACAGGGTGCTGGTGAGCATGAACATCGCGTTGACGTTGACTTGCATGACACGCATGAAGTTCTCGCCGGAGAGCTGTTCGATCGGCGTGCGCGGACCAATGATCGAGGCGTTGTGCAGCAAGCCGTCGAGGTGGCCGAACTCGGTCTCGATCATCGCCGCCAACTCATCGTATTGATGGGGCAGGGCGGTTTCCAGGTTGAACGGGATCACCGCCGGTTGTGGATGACCGGCGGCCTCGATTTCGTCGTAGACCTGAGTCAGGTTGGCTTCGGTCTTGCCCAGCAACAGCACGGTGGCACCGTGGGCGGCATAGGTTTTCGCGGCGGCAGCGCCGATACCACGACCAGCGCCGGTGACCAGGATGACCCGGTCCTTGAGCAATTCAGGGCGGGCGGAATAATCAAACATAAAGAAACCTCAACAAATCAGAATACGCGCGACCGTTGCGCGGTCCTGTAGGAGCCGGCTTGCCGGCGATGGCGTTTCCAGCATCGCCATCGCCAGCAAGCTGGCTCCTACAAAGGCGGTTCAGCAGCTACAGAGGGCGCTATCCAAAACCTTGCGCAACTCCAGCGGATGATCGACCACCACATCCGCACCCCAATGCCGCGGGTTATCGTCCGGGTGAATGTAGCCAAAGGTCACGGCGGCAGTCTTGGTGCCGGCGTCACGACCGGATTCGATATCGCGCAGGTCATCACCTACAAACAGCACGCTGGCCGGATCGAGGTCGAGCATCTTGCACGCGAGGATCAACGGCTCCGGGTCCGGTTTGCTGTTCTTCACGTGATCCGGGCAGATCAGCAGCGCTGACCGCTCGGCCAGCCCGAGCTGCTGCATGATCGGCTCGGCAAACCGCAGAGGCTTGTTGGTGACCACGCCCCAGATCAGGTTGGCTTTTTCGATGTCGGCCAGCAACTCGCCCATGCCGTCGAACAGCTTGCTGTGCACCGCGCAGCCCACGAGGTAGCGCTCCAGAAACTCCAGGCGCAGCTCTTCAAAGCCTGGCGATTCCGGGTCCATGCTGAACGTCACCGCGACCATCGCCTTGGCGCCGCCGGAGATCTCGTCGCGGATGTGCTTGTCGTTCATCGGCGGCAAGCCACGGTCGGCGCGCATTGCCTGACAGATCGCAATGAAGTCCGGCGCGGTGTCGAGCAGCGTGCCGTCCATGTCAAAAAGGACTGCTCTGATACGCATCGACTTATTCCTCGCGCAGGGTCTGGATCATGTAGTTGACGTCCACGTCGGCCGCCAGTTTGTAGTGCTTGGTCAGCGGGTTATACGTCAAACCGATGATGTCCTTGACGGTCAGGCCCGCCATGCGGCTCCAGGCACCCAGCTCGGAAGGGCGGATGAATTTCTTGAAATCATGCGTGCCGCGCGGCAGCAGCTTCATGATGTATTCGGCGCCGACGATGGCGAACAGGTACGCCTTCGGGTTGCGGTTGATCGTGGAGAGGAACACCTGGCCACCCGGCTTGACCATTTTGAAGCAGGCGCGGATCACCGAGGAGGGATCCGGTACGTGCTCAAGCATTTCCAGGCACGTGACCACGTCGAACTGTTCCGGCATTTCTTCAGCCAGGGCTTCGGCGGTGATCTGCCGGTATTCGACGTTCACGCCCGACTCAAGCTGGTGCAGTTGAGCGACGGCCAGCGGCGCTTCGCCCATGTCGATGCCCATCACGGTCGCACCGCGTTGCGCCATGGCTTCGCTGAGGATGCCGCCGCCGCAGCCGATGTCGAGGACTTTCTTGCCGGCCAGATTGACCCGTTCGTCAATCCAGTTGACCCGCAGCGGGTTGATGTCGTGCAGCGGTTTGAACTCGCTTTCGCGGTCCCACCAGCGATGGGCCAGGGCTTCGAATTTGGCGATTTCGGCGTAGTCGACGTTACTCATGGTTCATCCTCTAAAACTTGAAAAATCCTGTTGCCCCGGCGGTGAGTCCGGGGTGCTTACAATTCGGTGTGGCCGCTGATGCGCTGGCCCCAGGCCTTGGCGGTGGCGCACAACTGTTCTTCATCCAGGCGGGTCAGGCGACGGTCGTCGAGCAATTGCTTGCCACCCACCCACAGGTGTTTCACGCAGTCGCGACCGGTGGCATATATAAGCTGCGAAACCGGGTCGTAGACCGGTTGCTGCGCCAGGCCCGAGAGGTCGAACGCGACGATGTCCGCCGCTTTGCCGACTTCCAGCGAGCCGACGTCGGCCTCGATGCCCATGGCGCGTGCGCCGTTCAGCGTGGCCATGCGCAGCGCGCGATGAGCGTCCAGCGCGGTGGCCGAACCGGCAACGGCTTTGGCCAGCAACGCGGCGGTGCGGGTTTCGCCGAGCAGGTCGAGGTCGTTGTTGCTGGCCGCGCCGTCGGTGCCGACAGCCACATTGACGCCCGCCTGCCACAAACGTTCTATCGGGCAGAAACCGCTGGCCAGCTTCAGGTTCGACTCCGGGCAATGAATCACATTGGTGTTGCTTTCTACCAGCATCACCAGGTCTTCATCGCTGATCTGCGTCATGTGAACGGCCTGGAAGCGCGGCCCCAGCAGGCCCAGGCGCGCCAGTCGAGCCAACGGGCGCTCGCCACGCTGCTCGACGGCTTGCTGTACTTCGAACGCAGTTTCGTGGACGTGCATGTGAATCGGCGCGTCCAGTTCTTCGGCGATCACCCGGATTTTCTCCAGGGTTTCATCGCCCAAGGTGTAGGGCGCGTGGGGGCCGAAGGTGACTTTGATGCGCTCGTGGTGCTTGAGATCGTTGAACAGTTCGACGCCCTGACGAATGGCGTCATCCGCCGTGCCGGCGCCCGGGATCGGGAAATCGAGGATCGGAATCGCGATTTGTGCCCGTATGCCGCTGTTATGCACACGTTCGCTGGCAACCTTCGGGAAGAAATACATGTCAGAGAAGCAGGTAATGCCACCTTTTATCTGTTCGGCGATGGCAATGTCGGTGCCATCGCGTACAAAAGCTTCATCGACCCATTTGGCTTCGGCAGGCCAGATGTGGTTTTCCAGCCAGGTCATCAGCGGCAGGTCATCGGCCAGGCCGCGGAACAGTGTCATCGCCGCGTGCCCGTGAGCATTGATCAGGCCGGGGCTGAGCAGCATGCCCGGCAGTTCGCGGACTTCGGTTGCGTTAAGCTTCAGCGCGGCGGACCGCGGGCCGATAAACACAATGCGCCCGTCGCGGATGCCCAGGCCATGCTCTTTGAGGACAACGCCAGCGGGTTCGACGGGTACCAGCCAGGTCGGCAGCAATAACAGGTCGAGCGCAGCGGCAGTGTTCGGCATCGAGGGTCGGTTCCAGTGCTTTTGTAAAGGATGGCGAAGTATACCCGAGCGTCTTCGCGGGGGGATCGCTATAATCGGCGGCTTTTGTTCATGAGTGCGGGGTGAAGGATGCGCGATCGACTGTTGGCTGCGGAGAAGGTGAAGGCCATCGATTGGCGTGATGGCGCCCTGTACCTGCTGGATCAGCGTATTTTGCCGTTCGAGGAAACCTGGATTGCCTACACCAGCGCGGCTGGCGTGGCCGAGGCTATTCGCTCGATGGTGGTGCGCGGCGCGCCGGCGATTGGCATCAGTGCCGCCTATGCCATGGTGCTTTCGGCCCGTGCCCGAATTCTCGAGGGCGGTGACTGGCAGGCCGCGTGGGAAGAGGATTACGCGTTGCTGGCCGATTCCCGTCCAACGGCGGTGAACCTGTTCTGGGCGCTGAGTCGCATGCGTGACCGCCTTGATCGCATCAAGGGCGATGCCGACCCTCTCGCGGCGCTGGAGGCAGAAGCCATCGCCATTCATGAAAGTGATCGCGAAGCCAACCTGACCATGGCGCAACTCGGCGTGGATCTGATTCGCAAGCACCAGGGCAACGCCCAGGCGATCCTGACCCACTGCAACACCGGCGCACTGGCCACTGGCGGCTTTGGTACGGCGCTGGGCGTCATTCGCGGGGCGTTCATCGAAGGCATGGTCGAGCGTGTTTATGCCGACGAAACCCGTCCATGGCTGCAAGGTTCGCGACTGACGGCGTGGGAGCTGGCCAACGAGGGCATCCCCGTGACCCTCAATGCCGACTCCGCCGCGGCCCACATCATGAAGACCAAAGGCATCACCTGGGTCATCGTCGGCGCCGACCGGATCACCGCCAACGGCGACGTGGCCAACAAGATCGGCACTTATCAACTGGCGGTCAACGCCATGCACCACGGCGTGCGTTTCATGGTGGTGGCGCCGAGTTCGACCATCGACATGAACCTGGCCAGCGGCGATGACATTCCGATTGAAGAGCGTGACGGGCGCGAGTTGCTGGAAGTCGGCGGCAAGCGGGTCGGGGCGGATGTCGATGCGTTCAATCCGGTATTCGACGTCACCCCGGCGGACTTGATTGACGCGATCGTCACGGAAAAAGGCATCGTCGAACGCCCGGACACCGCGAAAATGGCGCAGTTGATGTGCCGCAAGCGCTTGCATTGATTGGCCGTGGCGTTCGAAAGGACGCCATCGCCAGCAGGCTGGCTCCCACAGGGTTTGTGATCGACACGGATCAAATGTGGGAGCCAGCCTGCTGGCGATTAGGGTCTGAAAGTCAATAAACATCTGTAATTCAGCCCCGGATTCTGCATTCGCAGCAGCTCTAAGCCCCTCTCGTCTCCTTCAAGCCTGCCATCAGTCAACTAACTACACTCCATGCGCATCTGGGGGATAGGTGCGTGGCGGCTCTTGTGATAACATCCGGCGTTTTCCGAGGCAGTCCCACGGGGTTGTCTTTACTGCGCAAATCCATGGCATAACTCGTTGATTTGTCGTAAGTCGGTGCATGGCACTCAGCCTGCAGCGGCGAGCTTCGTTCGTCCCATATGGATGTGACGAGGTTTCACCAGAAAAAGGAATCGAGCTTCTCATGGGCGAACTGGCCAAAGAAATCCTCCCGGTCAATATCGAAGACGAGCTGAAGCAGTCCTACCTCGACTACGCAATGAGCGTAATTGTCGGGCGGGCACTGCCGGATGCGCGCGATGGCTTGAAGCCCGTGCACCGGCGCGTGCTGTTCGCGATGAGCGAGCTGGGCAACGACTTCAACAAGCCGTACAAGAAATCTGCCCGTGTTGTCGGTGACGTGATCGGTAAGTATCACCCGCACGGTGATACCGCGGTGTACGACACCATCGTTCGGATGGCGCAGCCATTCTCGCTGCGCTACCTGCTGGTAGACGGTCAGGGCAACTTCGGTTCGGTGGACGGCGACAACGCCGCGGCCATGCGATACACCGAAGTGCGCATGACCAAGCTAGCGCACGAGCTGCTGGCTGACCTGCATAAAGAAACCGTGGACTGGGTGCCGAACTACGACGGCACCGAAATGATCCCGGCGGTCATGCCGACCCGTATTCCCAACCTGCTGGTCAACGGCTCCAGCGGTATCGCCGTGGGCATGGCGACCAACATCCCGCCGCACAACCTCGGTGAAGTCATCGACGGTTGCCTGGCGCTCATCGACAACCCTGAGTTGACCATCGATGAGCTGATGCAATACATCCCTGGTCCGGACTTCCCGACCGCCGCGATCATCAACGGTCGCGCCGGCATCATCGAAGCCTACCGCACCGGTCGCGGCCGCATTTACATGCGCGCCCGCTCGATCATCGAAGACATCGACAAGGTCGGTGGCCGTCAGCAGATCGTCATCACCGAACTCCCTTACCAGCTGAACAAGGCCCGTCTGATCGAGAAGATCGCCGAGCTGGTTAAAGAGAAGAAGCTCGAAGGCATCACCGAACTGCGCGACGAGTCCGACAAGGACGGTATGCGCGTTGTGATCGAGCTGCGTCGCGGCGAAGTGCCTGAGGTGATCCTCAACAACCTCTACGCCCAGACCCAGCTGCAAGCGGTATTCGGCATCAACATCGTTGCGCTGATCGACGGCCGTCCGCGGATCCTGAACCTCAAGGACCTGCTGGAAGCCTTCGTTCGTCACCGTCGCGAAGTCGTTACCCGTCGCACCGTGTTCGAGCTGCGTAAAGCGCGCGAACGTGGCCACATTCTCGAAGGCCAGGCGGTTGCCCTGTCGAACATCGACCCGGTCATCGCGCTGATCAAGGCCTCACCAACGCCGTCGGAAGCCAAGGAAGCGCTGATCAGCACGCCTTGGGAATCCTCCGCCGTGGTGGCGATGGTTGAACGTGCCGGTGCCGACTCTTGCCGTCCAGAGACCCTGGATCCGCAATACGGTCTGCGTGAAGGCAAGTACTTCCTTTCGCCGGAGCAGGCGCAAGCCATTCTGGAGCTGCGTCTGCACCGCCTGACCGGTCTGGAACACGAAAAACTGCTGGCCGAGTATCAAGAGATCCTCAACCAGATCGGCGAGCTGATCCGCATCCTCAACAGCGCCACGCGCCTGATGGAAGTGATCCGCGAAGAGCTGGAAGTGATCCGCGCCGAATACGGCGACGTGCGCCGCACCGAAATCCTCGATGCCCGTCTCGACCTGACCCTGGGTGACATGATCCCGGAAGAAGATCGCGTCGTGACCATTTCCCACGGTGGCTACGCCAAGACCCAGCCATTGGCTGCGTACCAGGCCCAGCGTCGTGGCGGTAAAGGCAAATCGGCGACCGGCGTCAAGGATGAGGACTACATCGCTCACCTGCTGGTCGCCAACAGCCACACCACGCTGCTGCTGTTCTCCAGCAAGGGCAAGGTGTACTGGCTGAAAACCTACGAAATCCCGGAAGCGTCCCGCGCTGCCCGTGGTCGTCCGCTGGTCAACCTGCTGCCGCTGGACAGTGATGAATACATCACCACCATGCTGCCGGTCGAGGAATACACCGAAGGTCACTTCATCTTCATGGCGACTGCCAAAGGCACCGTGAAGAAGACCCCGCTGGAATCCTTCAGCCGTCAACGCAGCGTCGGCCTGATCGCGCTGGAACTGGACGAAGGTGACGTACTGATCTCCGCCGCCATTACCGATGGCGATCGCGAAGTCATGCTGTTCTCCGACGGTGGCAAGGTCACTCGCTTCAAGGAAACCGACGTTCGTGCCATGGGCCGTACCGCTCGCGGTGTCCGCGGTATGCGTCTGCCGGAAGGCCAGAAGCTGATTTCCATGCTGATCCCGGAAGAAGGCAGCCAGATCCTCACCGCTTCGGCGCGTGGTTTCGGCAAGCGTACAGCGATCACCGAGTTCCCTGAGTACAAGCGTGGCGGCCAGGGCGTTATCGCCATGGTCAGCAACGACCGTAACGGCCGTCTGGTCGGCGCGGTTCAGGTGCTCGACGGCGAGGAGATCATGCTGATTTCCGACCAGGGCACGTTGGTTCGTACCCGTGTCGACGAAGTTTCCAGCCTGGGTCGAAACACCCAGGGCGTGACCCTGATCAAACTGGCCAGCGATGAAACGCTGGTCGGTCTGGAGCGGGTACAGGAGCCGTCGGAAGTCGAAGGCGAAGAGCTGGAAGGCGAAGAGGGTGCGGTGTTCGACGGTGAAGTCGTGATCGACGACGTTGTTGAAGACCAGCAACTCGACGCTGCCGCTGACGAAGAACCGCAAGAGTAAGCGGACAAACAGGGGGCGGATGAAAATTCGCCCCCTTGTTGTTTGTCCCTTTGGAAATAATGATGCCCCTGTAGGAGCGAGCTAGCTCGCGAAAAACGTCAACGAAGACGCGGGTTTCCTGATTAAACGCTGCGCCCTCAAGTTCTTCGCGAGCAAGCTCGCTCCTACAGTGTTTGATTGAATGTAGATACCACCAAATCAGAGCGAGATTGGATGTGAGCAAGAGAGCCTATAACTTCTGTGCCGGTCCTGCGGCACTTCCCGAAGCTGTCCTGCAGCGCGCCCAGGGTGAACTCCTTGATTGGCACGGCAAGGGTCTGTCGGTCATGGAAATGAGCCATCGCAGTGATGAGTTCGTGTCCATCGCTAACAAGGCCGAGCAGGATCTGCGTGATCTGCTGAATATCCCCTCGAACTATAAAGTGCTGTTCCTGCAAGGTGGCGCCAGCCAGCAGTTTGCTCAGATTCCTCTGAACCTGCTGCCGGAAAGCGGCACTGCCGACTATATCGACACCGGTATCTGGTCGCAGAAAGCCATCGAAGAAGCGTCGCGCTACGGCCACGTCAACGTTGCCGCCACCGCCAAGCCTTACGACTATTTCGCGATTCCCGGCCAGAACGAATGGAAGCTGTCGAAAGACGCGGCCTACGTTCACTACGCACCGAACGAAACCATTGGTGGTCTGGAATTCAACTGGGTCCCGGAAACCGGTGACGTTCCGCTGGTCGCCGACATGTCTTCGGACATCCTCTCGCGCCCGATTGATGTTTCGCGTTTCGGCATGATCTACGCCGGCGCCCAGAAAAACATCGGCCCGAGCGGCATCGTCGTCAACATCGTTCGCGAAGACCTGCTGGGTCACGCCCGTTCCCTGTGCCCGACCATGCTCAACTACAAGGTCGCGGCCGATAACGGCTCGATGTACAACACCCCGCCAACATTGGCCTGGTACCTGTCTGGCCTGGTGTTTGAGTGGCTGAAAGAGCAGGGCGGCGTCGAAGCCATCGGCAAGCTCAACGAAGTGAAACAGCGCACGCTGTACGACTTCATTGATGCCAGCGGCCTGTACAGCAACCCGATCAACAAGTCGGATCGCTCGTGGATGAACGTGCCGTTCCGTCTGGCTGACGATCGTCTGGACAAGCCATTCGTGGCCGGTGCCGACGAGCGTGGCCTGCTGAACCTCAAGGGTCACCGTTCCGTGGGCGGCATGCGCGCCTCCATCTATAACGCCGTCGATATCGTTGCGGTCAACGCACTGGTTTCGTACATGGCAGAGTTCGAGAAGGAACACGGCTAATGTCTGAGCAAGAACTCAAGGCACTGCGCCTGCGCATTGATGCCCTGGACGAAAAAGTCCTGGAGCTGATCAGTGAGCGCGCACGCTGCGCCCAGGAAGTTGCGCGAGTAAAGATGGCCTCGCTGGCCGAAGGCGAAGTGCCGGTGTTCTATCGTCCTGAGCGTGAAGCTCAGGTGCTCAAGCGCGTGATGGAGCGCAATCAGGGCCCGCTGGGCAACGAAGAAATGGCGCGGTTGTTCCGCGAAATCATGTCTTCGTGCCTGGCCCTCGAGCAGCCGCTGAAAGTGGCTTACCTTGGCCCTGAAGGCACCTTCACTCAAGCGGCGGCCATGAAGCACTTCGGTCACGCGGTGATCAGCAAGCCGATGGCGGCCATCGACGAAGTGTTCCGCGAAGTGGCGGCCGGTGCGGTGAACTTTGGCGTGGTCCCGGTGGAAAACTCCACCGAGGGCGCGGTCAACCACACGCTCGACAGCTTCCTCGAACACGACATGGTCATCTGTGGCGAAGTCGAGTTGCGGATTCACCACCACCTGTTGGTCGGTGAAAACACCAAGACCGACAGCATCAGCCGCATCTATTCCCACGCCCAGTCGCTGGCGCAGTGCCGCAAGTGGCTGGATGCACACTACCCGAACGTCGAGCGCGTCGCGGTTTCCAGCAACGCCGAAGCGGCGAAGCGGGTCAAGGGTGAGTGGAACTCGGCGGCGATTGCCGGCGACATGGCCGCAGGCTTGTACGGGCTGACCCGTCTGGCCGAGAAAATCGAGGATCGCCCGGACAACTCCACGCGATTCCTGATGATCGGCAGCCAGGAAGTGCCGCCAACCGGCGACGACAAGACGTCGATCATCGTCTCCATGAGCAACAAGCCGGGCGCGCTTCACGAGTTGCTGGTGCCGTTCCACGACAATGGCATCGACCTGACACGCATCGAGACACGTCCTTCGCGTAGCGGTAAATGGACCTACGTGTTCTTCATCGACTTCGTCGGCCATCACCGCGATCCACTGGTAAAAGGTGTGCTGGAAAAGATCAGTCAGGAAGCAGTGGCACTTAAAGTGTTGGGTTCCTACCCGAAAGCCGTTCTCTAAGGGGTAGCAAATGAGTGGCAACTTCCTCGCTCTGGCGCAGCCGGGCGTGCAACAACTGTCGCCTTACGTTCCGGGCAAGCCCGTGGACGAACTGGCGCGTGAGCTGGACATCGATCCGGCCAGCATCGTCAAACTGGCGAGCAACGAAAACCCGTTGGGCGCCAGTCCAAAGGCTTTGGCGGCCATTCGCGAAGAATTGGCCGAGCTGACCCGTTATCCGGATGGCAACGGTTTTGCGCTCAAGACCCTGCTGGCCGATCAGTGCCGCGTCGAACTGAATCAGGTGACGCTGGGCAACGGTTCCAACGACATCCTGGAGCTGGTCGCGCGTGCCTATCTGGCGCCGGGCCTGAATGCGGTGTTCAGCGAACACGCGTTCGCGGTCTATCCGATCGTCACCCAGGCCGTCGGTGCGACGGCCAAAGTGATCCCGGCCAAAGACTGGGGCCATGATCTGTCGGCCATGTTGGCCGCGATCGATGCCGATACCCGTGTGGTCTTCATCGCCAACCCGAACAACCCGACCGGGACCTGGTTTGGCGCCGAAGCGCTGGACGAGTTCCTGCAGGATGTGCCGGAGCACGTGCTGGTGGTGCTGGACGAGGCCTACATCGAATACGCCGAAGGCAGCGACTTGCCGGATGGCCTGGACTTCCTGGCGGCGTACCCGAACCTGCTGGTTTCGCGCACCTTCTCCAAGGCCTATGGCCTGGCGGCGTTGCGCGTTGGTTACGGCTTGTCCACAGCGGTGGTTGCCGACGTGCTGAACCGTGTGCGTCAGCCGTTCAACGTCAACAGCCTGGCTCTGGCCGCTGCCTGCGCCGCGTTGCAAGACGCCGAGTACCTGGCTGAAAGTCGCCGCTTGAACGAAGCCGGCATGCTGCAGCTGGAAGCGGGTTTCCGCGAACTGGGGCTGAGCTGGATCCCGTCCAAGGGCAACTTCATCTGCGTCGATCTCGGCCGTGTTGCCTTGCCGGTCTTCCAGGGCTTGCTGCGTGAAGGCGTGATCGTGCGTCCGGTGGCCAACTATGGCATGCCGAACCACTTGCGCATCACCATCGGCCTGCCGGCGGAAAACAGCCGCTTCCTTGAGGCGCTGACCAAGGTTCTGGCTCGTGGTTGATGTCACTGCTCTGCAATCTGCTGAACCTATGATCGGTCGCCTGGTGGTGGTCGGTCTCGGGTTGATCGGCGGTTCGTTTGCCAAGGGGCTGCGTGAAAGCGGCCTGTGCCGCGAAGTGGTGGGTGTCGATCTCGATCCGCAGTCGCGCAAGCTCGCGGTCGAGTTGGGCGTGGTGGATCGCTGTGAAGAAGACCTGGCCGTTGCCTGCCAGGGCGCCGACGTGATTCAACTCGCGGTGCCGATCCTGGCCATGGAAAAGATGCTCGGCCGGTTGGCCGGCATGGACCTTGGGCAAGCGATTCTGACGGATGTCGGCAGTGCCAAGGGCAACGTCGTGCGCGCCGCGACCGAAGCGTTTGGCGGCATGCCGGCGCGTTTCGTGCCGGGCCATCCGATTGCCGGTTCCGAGCAGAGCGGGGTGGAAGCCTCCAATGCCGAACTGTTTCGTCGCCATAAAGTGATTCTGACGCCGCTGGACCAAACTGATCCGGACGCGCTGGCCGTGGTCGACCGGTTGTGGCGTGAATTGGGCGCCGATGTCGAGCACATGCAGGTCGAACGTCACGACGAAGTGTTGGCGGCGACCAGCCATTTGCCGCACTTGCTGGCGTTCGGTTTGGTCGATTCGTTGGCCAAGCGCAATGAAAACCTTGAGATCTTCCGTTACGCTGCCGGCGGTTTCCGCGATTTCACAAGAATCGCGGGAAGTGACCCGGTCATGTGGCACGACATCTTCCTCGCCAACCGCGAAGCTGTCCTGCGCACGCTTGATACATTTCGCAGCGACCTCGACGCCTTGCGCGACGCGGTCGATGCAGGGGATGGGCACCAATTGTTGGGCGTGTTCACGCGCGCCCGGGTTGCCCGCGAACATTTCAGTAAAATCCTGGCTCGCCGGGCTTATGTGGACGCTATGAACTCCAACGACCTGATTTTCCTGGGACAACCTGGTGGCCGCCTGACTGGGCGGATTCGTGTACCGGGCGATAAATCGATTTCCCACCGTTCGATCATGCTCGGCTCCCTGGCCGAAGGCGTCACCGAAGTCGAAGGCTTCCTCGAGGGCGAAGACGCTCTGGCGACCTTGCAGGCCTTCCGCGACATGGGTGTCGTGATCGAAGGTCCGCACCACGGTCGCGTGACCATCCACGGCGTCGGCCTGCATGGTCTGAAGCCTGCGCCGGGCCCGATCTATCTGGGCAACTCCGGCACTTCTATGCGTCTGCTGTCCGGCCTGCTGGCCGCGCAGAACTTCGACAGCACCTTGACCGGTGATGCCTCGCTGTCCAAGCGTCCGATGAATCGCGTGGCCAATCCGCTGCGTGAAATGGGCGCCGTGATCGAGACCGCCGCTGAAGGTCGTCCACCGATGATCATTCGTGGTGGTAACAAACTCAAAGGCCTGACCTACACCATGCCGATGGCCAGTGCCCAGGTTAAATCCTGCCTGCTGTTGGCCGGCCTGTACGCTGATGGCAAAACCACCGTCACCGAGCCTGCACCGACGCGCGACCACACCGAGCGCATGCTGCGCGGCTTCGGCTACCCGGTCAGCGTCAACGGCGCTACGGCGTCGGTCGAATCCGGGCACAAGCTGACCGCGACCCACATTGAAGTGCCGGGCGATATTTCGTCGTCGGCGTTCTTCCTGGTGGCGGCGTCCATTGCCGAAGGTTCCGAACTGGTGCTCGAGCATGTCGGCATCAACCCGACCCGTACCGGAGTGATCGACATTCTGCGTCTGATGGGCGCTGACATCACCCTGGAAAACCAGCGTGAAGTCGGCGGCGAACCAGTAGCGGACCTGCGCGTGCGTGCAGCTAAACTCAAAGGTATCGAGATTCCCGAAGCGCTGGTTCCATTGGCCATTGACGAATTCCCGGTGCTGTTCGTGGCGGCTGCCTGTGCTGAAGGGCGCACCATCCTGCGTGGCGCCGAAGAATTGCGCGTCAAGGAATCGGACCGGATCCAGGTCATGGCCGATGGCTTGCTGGCACTGGGCGTCAAATGCGAACCGACCCCGGACGGCATCATCATCGACGGCGGCCTGATCGGCGGCGGCGAAGTGCATGGTCACGGCGATCACCGGATTGCCATGGCTTTCAGCGTGGCATCGCTGCGTGCCACTGCGCCTATTCGCATCCATGACTGTGCCAACGTCGCAACGTCGTTCCCGAACTTCCTGGCGCTGTGCGCGCAGGTCGGTATCCGTGTTGCACAAGAGGCTCAGTCGTGAAAAACATCGCACCGGTCATCACCATCGATGGGCCAAGCGGCTCCGGCAAGGGCACGGTAGCTGGCATTCTGGCCAAGCGTCTGGGCTGGAACCTGCTGGATTCCGGTGCGCTTTATCGGTTGCTGGCCTTCGCTGCGCACAATCACGGTGTCGACCTCACCAATGAAGAATTGCTGAAAAAACTTGCCGCTCATCTGGATGTGCAATTCATCGCGGCGACCGACGGTCAGTTGCAGCGCATCATTCTCGAGGGCGATGAAGTCAGCGATGTGATTCGTACCGAAAGCATCGGCTCCGGTGCCTCGCAGGTCGCGGCATTGCCCGCAGTGCGCGAGGCGCTGCTGCAGCGCCAGCGTGCATTCCAGGAAGCGCCGGGCCTGGTGGCCGATGGTCGTGACATGGGTACGGTGGTTTTTCCGGATGCACCGTTGAAGATTTTCCTTACCGCCAGTGCCGAGGAGCGTGCGCGCCGTCGATACTTGCAGTTGAAGGGCAAAGTCGATGGTGTTAGTCTGTCGAGTCTGCTAGATGAGATACGTGCACGCGATGAGCGTGACACCCAGCGAGCGGTAGCCCCGCTCAAACCGGCGGCTGACGCCATACAGCTGGATTCCACGGAATTATCCATCGACCAGGTGCTGGAACGCATCATGAGCGAGATCGCCATTCGCGATATCGCCGGGTGACCAAGAAGGCCGCAGGGGACCAGTCATAGTCCTGTGGTGCTTCTTTTAAATGAAACTAACCCACACCGTCTGGGGTGTGGAGATGGGCGTATTCTTCGCCCTCATCAACAGGAATTAAAATGAGCGAAAGCTTTGCGGAACTCTTTGAAGAAAGCCTAAAAACCCTGAACCTTCAGGCAGGCTCCATCATCACCGGTGTTATCGTTGATATCGATTACCAAGCTCGCTGGGTAACCGTTCACGCTGGCCTGAAGTCTGAAGCACTCATCCCGCTTGAGCAGTTCTACAACGACGCTGGCGACCTGACTATCAATGTCGGTGACGAAGTTCACGTTGCGCTGGACTCGGTTGAAGACGGCTTTGGTGAAACCAAGCTGTCCCGTGAAAAAGCCAAGCGCGCTGAATGCTGGATTGTTCTGGAAGCTGCCTTCGCAGCCGAGGAAGTGGTCAAGGGCGTTATCAACGGTAAGGTTAAAGGCGGCTTCACTGTCGACGTTAACGGCATCCGTGCGTTCCTGCCAGGTTCCCTGGTTGACGTCCGTCCTGTGCGCGATACTACGCACCTGGAAGGCAAAGAGCTGGAATTCAAGGTCATCAAACTCGACCAGAAACGCAACAACGTTGTCGTTTCCCGTCGCAGCGTCCTCGAAGCCGAGAACTCCGCCGAGCGTGAAGCTCTGCTGGAATCCCTGCAGGAAGGTCAGCAAGTCAAAGGTATCGTCAAGAACCTCACCGATTACGGCGCATTCGTCGATCTGGGTGGCGTGGACGGCCTGCTGCACATCACCGACATGGCTTGGAAGCGCATCAAGCATCCTTCCGAGATCGTCAACGTTGGTGACGAAATCGACGTTAAGGTTCTGAAATACGATCGCGAACGCAACCGTGTTTCCCTGGGCCTGAAGCAACTGGGCGAAGATCCATGGGTTGCTATCAAAGCCCGTTACCCAGAAAGCACTCGCGTTACCGCTCGTGTAACCAACCTGACCGACTACGGCTGCTTCGCTGAGCTGGAAGAAGGCGTTGAAGGTCTGGTACACGTTTCCGAAATGGACTGGACCAACAAGAACATCCACCCTTCGAAAGTCGTACAAGTCGGCGACGAAGTGGAAGTTATGGTTCTGGACATCGACGAAGAGCGTCGTCGTATCTCCCTCGGCATCAAACAGTGCAAATCTAACCCATGGGAAGATTTCTCTGGCCAGTTCAACAAGGGCGATAAAATCTCCGGCACCATCAAGTCGATCACCGATTTCGGTATCTTCATTGGTCTGGACGGCGGCATCGACGGTCTGGTTCACCTGTCCGACATCTCCTGGAACGAAGTGGGCGAAGAAGCCGTTCGCCGCTTCAAGAAGGGCGACGAGCTGGACACCGTTATCCTGTCGGTTGACCCAGAGCGCGAGCGTATCTCCCTGGGTATCAAGCAACTGGAAAGCGATCCGTTCTCCGAGTACGTTCAAGAGAACGACAAAGGCGCAATCGTTAAAGGCATCGTGAAAGAAGTTGACGCTAAAGGCGCCATCATCACTCTGGCCGACGATATCGAAGCGACTCTGAAAGCCTCCGAAATCAGCCGTGACCGCGTTGAAGACGCGCGCAACGTTCTGAAAGAAGGCCAGGAAGTAGAAGCCAAGATCATCAGCGTTGATCGTAAGAGCCGCGTAATTCAGCTGTCGATCAAATCGAAAGACGATGCTGAAGAGAAAGAAGCCATCCAGAGCCTGAAAACTGCTCCGGAAGGTGAAGCTGCAGCTGACACCACCATGGCGGCACTGCTGCGCCAGGCAATGGCCAAACAGAACTAAGTTCTGCTTGATCATTAAAAAGGGCGACTTCGGTCGCCCTTTTTTGTGCCTGTGATTTGGTGTGTGCAGTATCCGTATCGCATGACATTGTTCGCCCGTGAAACCAATAGCCCCCAAAAGCTGTCTCTTTCTTTAATCGGATCAATCGTTTATTTACAGCTAGTCTTTAGTCAGAAGCGAACGACAGTCGGGCAGGGCGCCCGGCATAAGGAAATGAATGAACAAGCTCATTGTCGCACTAGCCGTACTGACATTGGCGGGTTGTACCACTAATGCGAAGACTCACGCCGCACGCGGGGTCAGTGGCATCGAGGTCGATTGTTCGGGGTTGGGTTCGGGGTGGGAGAAGTGTCACAAACGCGCTGCCAAGGAGTGCAAGGGCGCTGGTTACAAGGTAGTCACGAGATCCGATGAGGCCAAAGACGAAGATGAGTTTCCCTTTGGCTTCAACCCGGCAGGTTATGTGACACGCACCATGCTGGTTATCTGCAGATGAGCAGGTCGGGCTTGATCACTCTTCTGTTCTGAAATCGACATCCCATTGCTGGCGAAGATATGTCAAAGCTCGGGCTGTTCAAATTCCTTCGGGCATGCTAAAACCTTTGAAGCGCTTTTCCTAGCTGCTTGAAAAAGAAGGGAAAAATATGACGAAGTCGGAGTTGATCGAACGAATTGTCACCCATCAAGGGCTGCTCTCATCAAAGGATGTGGAGCTGGCTATCAAGACCATGCTTGAACAAATGTCCCAATGTCTGGCCACCGGTGATCGCATCGAGATCCGTGGATTTGGCAGCTTCTCCCTGCACTACCGCGCACCGCGCGTAGGCCGCAATCCGAAAACCGGTCAGTCCGTCAGCCTTGACGGCAAATTCGTTCCCCATTTCAAGCCGGGGAAAGAGTTGCGGGATCGGGTGAATGAGGATGAAGAGAATGATCTTTGATTATCGGAAAGAGGTCTAGATGGCTAGCGCAAAGCGAGTAACCGCACTTACGTTGATTGTGTTGCTAGTTGCGCTGGTGGTCGTATTCATTCTGGAAAATAATCAGCCAGCAGCGCTAACCTTTTTAGGATGGTCGACTCCGCAATTCCCTCTTGCAATCTATGTAGTGTTGGCATTGTTGCTGGGATGGGGGGCGGGTCCGGTAATGAGTTTGGTTATAAGTAAGGGAGTAAGGCGCCGAGGCAAGCGCCGCGACGGCTTGAAGGACTAAGTTGAATGAGAAGCGGAGCACTCTATGCGAAGGCCCCCGCTTCTGAAGTTGCCACTACTTGATCTGCCTGGTCGCTCGCAGTCGACCCCTTCCAAAACGCCCGAATGGCATCAAGTCGGCACAGAAGCCTCGAGCTGGCCTGCATGATATTTCGAAGCGAGAATAATCAGCGGGACATAAGCAATAATGACTCCCCAGGTGCCATCAAGGCCCAGTTGAGTTACGCAGTAGGCAATGGGCAATAACCAAAGCAAATTGATGACGCCGACGGCGAGCGTCACTGGTAAATGCTTGCCATATTGGCGTGAAGCGAATTGATAGGCATGGCTCCGGTGAGCTTCATAGACTTTATCTCCGCGAACCAATCGACGTATCAAGGTGAAGGTCGCGTCGACGATGAATACGCCTAACAAAATCAACCAGGCCCAGAACAAATCCGGGGAAATCCAGGCAGCCTGCAAAGATAAAACTCCCAAGGCTATGCCTAGAAATCCACTCCCTGCGTCCCCCATGAATATTCGTGCCGGCGGGAAATTCCAGTACAGGAATCCGATCACGGCCACGGCCATCGTCAACGGCCCCCAGATTAGAGACGAAGCGCCACTTAACCAGTAAAGCAAACATGCACCAAGACAAGTGGTCACTGCTTCAACACTCGCGATCCCGTCAATTCCATCCATGAAATTGTAGAGATTGAGTAGCCAAACCAGATAAACCACTGCGAGGCAATGACCGATCCAGTGCAGGTCAAGACTTGTTCCGAAAAGGGTTATCGGCGCAAACCCTCCCAAAAAAACAAGCGCCCATATACCCGCTCCGAAATGCCCAAGCAGCCGCCATCGAGCCGCAATATGGCCATGATCGTCCATGAACCCGATAACAGCCACCAGCGCTCCAGCGCCCCCCACTGCGATCAGTTGGTGCCAAGGCACCAGTTCGAACACACCAAAAACCGGAAGCGACAACAGGAACGTCATCACGATAGCCACGCCTCCGCCACGCGGCGTTGGAACGGTGTGGGAGCTGCGTGCGTTGGGTATGTCGATGATGCTTCGAGACAGCGCATATCGCCGCAGAGCCGCAGTTAACGCAAGAGACAGGAGAGCAAGAGCCGGTGCCAGCCACAAGTAGATCATTGTTATTGATGTTCCCGAAAATGCATCGCAGTGTTTCCCAAGGCTTCATTAACGCTCGTTGGGAGGCCGCCTGAAAGTTTACGAATGTTGGTGGTATCGACTTGGAACGATCCGCACAGGCGCTGGGGAATTGCCATTTTACCCAAGAGAGCGGTTCTGCGCTGAAGTACCCCGCGAGGTATGGGGGCAAGTATAACTGGTCTGTCAGGTGCCTTTGCCAACTTTCTCCGTAGCGCTGTCGTGGATCAATCGTTATCCGTCGACGTCGACTATTTCATATTCTGTAACCAACACATTTTTGACAGGCTCCAGACATCGCCTAAGTTTGGAAGGCAGCTTCGGAAAAGCTGCTTTCCCAATTGATGTCATGGAGCTTCATTTATGCGTACTGGCTACTTCTATTCTCTGATTTTTGCCCTCCTGAGCACTGCCTCTATCGCCGCTATTGCTGCGCCCGCGGCCAAGACGGAGGCGGGCACTGCACCTCTGGTCATGGAGGTCGCTCCCAAGGTTCAGTCCGAAAAGGTTGATTTAAATCAGGCCGACGCGTCGACCCTGCAACGGGAGTTGTCCGGCATCGGGGAAGCCAAGGCCAAGGCGATTGTTACCTATCGTGAAAGTAATGGGCCGTTTGCGTCGGTGGACGAGCTGCTCGAAGTGAAGGGAATCGGCAAAGCCATTCTGGATAAGAACCGCGAAAAGCTTGAGGTGAACTAAGCTTGTAATTCAGCGCCATGGGCCGGTCATTGACCGGCCTTTTTGCATTCTGGCGTACGTGGTGATTTAGCGCCTTCCGTCGGCGTAATGAAAAATTACGACTATCATATTGCGATTAAATTATTCCTATAATAAATTCGTCATCCAGCTTGGCGCTCTGAAGCGCAGGCGCTTTTCTTTTTCCTTACGCATTTCAGGAGCACGTCATGAATTCTGTCCAGACCCAAGGTACGGCTCTTGTTACCGGTGCTTCATCCGGGATTGGTGCCATTTACGCTGAGCGCTTGGCAGCACGCGGTTTTGATTTGTTGCTGGTCGCACGTGACGAACAGCGTCTTCAGGCCGCGGCGAGCAAGCTGCGCGCTGAGCATGGTGTTCAGGTCGAGGTGCTGAAAGCGGATCTCACGCAAAAGGATGATGTGCTGAAACTTGAGCAGCGCCTTCGCAGCGATTCGAGTATCAGTCTGCTGCTGAATAACGCGGGTGTCGCGGCAGATGGCTTGCTGGCCAACGCTGATTTGGACCAACTGGAACGTTTGATTCAATTGAACGTAACGACGGTCACGCGCCTGGCTTCGGCGGCGGCCGCCAGTTTTGCCAAAGCCGGCCGGGGTACGATCATCAACATCGCCTCGGTGGTGGCGTTGTTCCCCGAGCGCTTCAACGCCACTTACAGCGCCAGCAAGGCTTATGTGTTGAGCCTGACCCAGTCGTTGAATGCCGAGCTGGATGGCACCGGGGTCAAAGTACAAGCGGTGTTGCCAGGCGTGACACGCACCGAAATCTGGGAGCGTTCCGGTATTGACGCAAGCCAGATCCCGGCGGACATGGTCATGGAAGCGGGCGAGATGGTCGATGCATCGTTGTCGGGGCTGGACCAGGGAGAACTGATCACCATTCCTTCGTTGCCGGATGCCTCCGACTGGGATGCGTTTGTCGCGGCGCGTCTGGTGATGGCGCCGAATCTTTCCAAAAGCAAGGCCGCTTCGCGTTACAAGTGAGGCACCCTCCATTGGCTTGAGGTAGTTGCGGTATGAGTGAACGTCGAGTGGTTGTAACGGGCATGGGTTTGGTGTCTCCGCTGGGTAGCGGGGTCGAAGCCGTCTGGGAGCGTCTGTTGGCCGGACGTTCGGGATTGCGCAACCTGCCGGACGAAGTCGTGGCTGATCTGCCGGCCAAGGTCGGTGGCGCAGTGCCGACGCTGGCCGAAGATGCCGAGGCGGGTTTTGACCCGGATCGTGCGACGCCACCCAAAGAGCAGAAGAAGATGGACCGCTTCATTATGTTTGCCATGGAAGCGGCGCGTCAGGCGCTTGAGCAAGCCGGTTGGCAGGCACAGGATGCCAATGCCCAGGAGCGTACGGCGACCATTATCGGCTCGGGGGTCGGTGGTTTCGGCGCGATTGCCGATGCGGTCCGCACCACCGACAGTCGTGGCCCGCGGCGTTTGTCGCCTTTCACCATTCCCTCGTTTCTGGTCAATCTGGCTGCGGGCCATGTGTCGATCCAGCACGGATTCAAAGGCCCCCTGGGTGCTCCGGTAACGGCGTGCGCGGCCGGGGTTCAGGCGATTGGTGATGCGGCGCGGCTGATCCGTTGCGGTGAGGCGGACATTGCGGTGTGTGGCGGTGCGGAGGCGTCGATCGATCGTGTCAGTCTCGCCGGGTTCGCTGCGGCTCGCGCATTGTCCAGTGGTTACAACGAAACTCCGGAGCGGGCTTCGCGTCCGTTCGACCGTGACCGCGATGGTTTTGTCATGGGTGAGGGCGCAGGCCTTCTAGTGATCGAATCCCTGGAGCATGCACTGGCCCGTGGCGCGCAACCGCTGGCGGAACTGGTCGGTTACGGCACCAGCGCCGACGCCTATCACCTTACCGCCGGCCCCGAAGATGGCAGTGGTGCGCGACGGGCGATGTCGCTGGCGCTGGCTCAGGCTGGCGTTGCTGCGGCACAGGTGCAGCACCTCAATGCTCACGCAACCTCGACGCCGGTTGGAGATCTGGGCGAGTTGGCAGCCATCAAATCGTTGTTCGGCACGGATAACAAGATTGCGGTCACGTCGACTAAGTCGGCCACCGGGCATTTGCTCGGCGCGGCGGGCGGGATCGAGGCGATCTTCACGCTGTTGGCGATCCGTGATCAGATCGTGCCGGCCACCCTCAACCTGGATAACCCGGATCCGGCGGCGCAAGGTGTGGACATCGTCCATGGTCAGGCGCGGCCGATGGCCATCGAGTATGCGCTGTCCAACGGTTTCGGCTTTGGTGGGGTCAATGCCAGCGTGCTCTTCAAGCGCTGGCAGGGTTAATCCCGGGGCTTTTTGAGAAAATCGCGCGTGACTTCGAGAATCCGCTGGGCCAGATCGGCGCTCTCGACACTGCGCGACAACAGCAGCGCCCCGACCATTGCGGACATGATGAAGATGCTCTGGTCGGCGGCATCATCACCTTCAAGGGTGCCTTGTATTTGTTCGAGCCGTGCATTGAGCACCACGTCGGAGGTCGGACTTGGCTGTCCGCGCAGGCCGAGTTCCGATGACATGGTCGGCAGCGGGCAGCCTTCGTGGGGCGAAGTCTGGTGCCATTCGGACAAGTACGCGTCAATGAATGCCTCGAGTGGGCGTTCCTGAGCGAACAGTTCGGCGCAGATGACTTCCACCTCGGCGCCTGCAGCCTGCAGGGCCTTTTCTACCAGCTCATCCTTGGACTTGAAATGCGAATAGAAGCCGCCGTGAGTCAAGCCCAGCGCTTTCATCAGGGGCTGCAAGCCGGTCGCGCCAATACCGTCGCGGCGAAATCGCGCTGAAGCTTCCTTGATGATGCGTTTGTGGGTTTGAGCTTTGTGGTCCTGCGAGTAACGCATCTGGTATCTCCGCAACAATGCGCCATCTTAACCAATGGAAATGGGATGGTGACTGTACTTCTATTTCTAAAAAGCATGCAGATGCGTCCAACTCCTTCATGACGTCTTGAACGAACTGGCACGGATAGTGATTACCCGTTAGCTGACGATTGTTGAACAATCATGAGGCGATAAGTATGAACAGCGGACTGTCCCTGGCCGACCACATCACCCTGGAGTTACGCGCCGACATCATTGGCGGTCGTTTGCTGCCCGGCATGGCGCTGGTGGAAAACGATCTGGTGTCAGCCTACAACGCTTCCCGCAACACCATCCGCGAAGCCTTGCATCGATTGGGGCAGGAAGGTCTGACCCGTTATGTGCGCAACAAAGGCGTGATGGTGCGTCGCTTGGGCGTCGACGATGTGCGGGATCTGTTCAACGTCCGCCGCACGCTGGAGTTGCAGGCCATCAGTGCCAGTCAACCGCTGCGCGATTATCAGTCCGACCGGATGCTCGAAGCCCTGGAAGCCACCGAACTGGCCCGGGAGCGCGAGGACTGGCGCGCCGTGGGCACGCACAGCCTGGCGTTTCATCAACACATCGTCGGGTTGCTGCGCAGCCCGTTGTTCGATGAGTTCTTCACCAATGTCGTCGCGCAACTGCGCCTGGTGTTTTGCGCCGCGCCCGATGAATCACGGTTTCAGGCGCCCTGGCTGGCACGCGACCGGCAGATTCACGAGTTTCTTGCCGAAGGCGACAAACGCGCCGCCGAGGACGCCATGAGCCGTTATCTCGACGATTCCGAGCACCTTCTGTTGCAAATGCTTGCCCCTTCTTCCCATCACTGATCGAGGATTCGTGCCATGTACAAAGACTATCCGGCGGCCTACCAAGTCAGCAAAGGTTCGGCCTTGCAGGTGGACAAAGCCTTCTATGAAAAGATCCGGGATACGAAGGAGGGGCGCACGCTGATCGAGCAGTTCGAAGTGCCGATCCGCACCGGCCGCGCCTGGCATGTCCCGGCCGGGCACGTGTTTCGCGTGACCACGCCGGTCGGCCCGCAAGTCGGGGATTTCAACGTCTGGAATGCCAACGATCCGCGTGAACGCTTGTGGGCTTCGCGCACGCGGCAGTTGCAGGGGGCGCATGTCAGCACTCACGACCGGCTCTGGTCGAACCTGCCATTCTTGCGGCCGCTGGTGACCATCACCGATGACAGCCTGGCCGACTACGGCATTGACGAACATGGTGGGCGCCTGCACGACTTGCTCGGCACCCGCTGCGATCCCTATGTGAACAAAATGCTCACCGGCGAAGACTTCCACCATCACTGCCACTCCAACCTGACCCGCGCAGTGTTGCCCCATGGCCTGACCGAGTTCGACGTGCATGACGTGCTGAACATTTTCCAGTGCACCGGCCTCAATCACGACGACATGTACTTCATGAAAGCCTGTCCGGCGCAGAAGGGCGATTACCTGGAATTCTTTGCCGAGATCGATCTGTTGTGCGCGCTGTCGACCTGCCCGGGGGGCGATCTGTCGCTGGCCATGTGGGGGCCGGACGCGCAGGACCCGCTGAGCGTGTGTCGCCCGCTTGGGGTGGAGATCTACAAACTGGAGGATTCACTGCTCGAAGGCTGGAGCCAGCCGGAGCGTGCGGCGTACAAAGGGCTGCATGGCTTGCACATCGCCAAGGCCGATTGGGAAAAATAACCGTCACCTGTAGGAGCGAGCCTGCTCGCGATGGACGTTAACGATAACGCGTTTATTCTGAGTAAACGCGTTGTTCTCAGGTGCATCGCGAGCAGGCTCGCTCCTACAGGGATCAGGTTTTTTTCAGCGGTCCTGCGCATCCTTGGCATCCGCTTGCGCGTTGCGTTCAGCGACGCGTTTGCGTTGCTCATCTGTCAGTTCGACCTTGTGGGCGGTGTCGCGCAACAACATCAAACCACCCACGATCGAGCCGATTGCAACGATCAGAATCAACCAGGCATACCAGGGCATAGGGCTCTCCTTGAGGGCAGGCCGATTGGCGGGTTTCGCCAACCGATCGTGCATACCACTTTGAGCGATTCAATTTCGCAGTGGTTCCATTCTATGCCTGATCGACCCGCAACACCTGCTGCGATTCAGAGCCCGGTCAACATCGCATCCGCCGGTGCATCGGCGCGCAATTGCGCGGTCAGCATGAAGTACACGAAACCCACGGCCATGAAGCCGAGGAAAATCGCGCCGATCAGCGCGTTGAACCACGCCATCGCCACCAGGCACACCACCGCCAGCACCAGTGCAATGGCCGGCACCAACGGATAGCACGGCGCGCGGAAAGTGCGCTCCAGGTTCGGCTCGGTTTTACGCAGCTTGAACAGGCTGAGCATGCTCATGATGTACATCACGATCGCGCCGAACACCGCCATGGTGATCATCGCAGCGGTCAGCGTCATGCCGCCGAGGTTGATCAAACCGTCGCTGTAGATCGCCGCGATCCCGATGACACCACCGGCGATGATTGCCCGGTGCGGCGTCTGGAAACGCGAGAGTTTGGCCAGCGACGCCGGCAGGTAACCGGCTCGCGCAAGGGCGAAGAACTGCCGCGAGTAACCGAGGATGATCCCGTGGAAACTCGCCACCAGACCGAACAGACCGATCCACACCAGCATGTGCAACCAGCCGGAGCTTTCGCCGACCACGGTTTTCATCGCTTGTGGCAGCGGGTCGTTGATGTTCGACAGGGTGCGCCAGTCGCCGACGCCGCCGGCAAAGAACATCACGCCCATGGCCAACAACACCAGGGTCAAAATGCCGCTGATGTACGCCTTGGGAATCGTGCGTTTCGGGTCCTTGGCTTCTTCGGCAGCCATGGCGGCGCCTTCGATGGCGAGGAAAAACCAGATGGCAAACGGAATCGCTGCGAACATCCCGGCAATCGCCGGTGCGCCGAACACATCGGAGCCGGCCCAGCCGTTCAGTGCGAAGTTGCTGAAGCTGAACGCCGGCGCAACCACGCCCATGAACACCAGCAATTCAACCACCGCGAGTACGCAGACCACCAGCTCGAAGGTTGCCGCCAGTTTCACCCCGAGGATGTTCAGGCTCATGAACACGATGTAGGCGCCGACCGCTGCGTGTTTCGGGTCGAGGGCGGGGAATTGCACGTTGAGGTAGGCGCCGATCGCCAGTGCGATGGCCGGTGGGGCGAAGACGAATTCGATCAGCGTCGCCAGCCCGGCGATCAATCCGCCTTTCTCGCCAAAGGCGCGGCGGCTGTAGGCAAAGGGACCGCCGGCGTGGGGAATCGCCGTGGTCAGCTCGGTGAAGCTGAAGATGAAGCAGGTGTACATCGTGGCGACCATGAAGGATGTCACGAGGAAACCAAGTGTGCCCGCCACGCCCCAGCCGTAACTCCAGCCGAAATACTCACCGGAAATCACCAGCCCGACCGCGATGCCCCACAGGTGCAGCGTGCCCAGCGTGGGTTTGAGTTGTGTGTTCATGCGTTTGCTCCCTGAACGGTTTGGACAGCTCGGGGAGGGCGTGTGCAGTGGGCGTGCCAGTGTGGTGATGGCCGTCGTAAAGCGCAAAAAGGTGTCGTATCGGGGATGTTGGCTACCGAATCAGCAGTTTTTGTGCGCCAGTTAGGGGCAGTGGTGCCCGTTCTGCAGCCATCGCTGGCAAGCCAGCTCCTACAGTTGAAATGCGTTTGCGCAGAAAACGTCGATCCCCTGTAGGAGCTGGCTTGCCAGCGATGAGGCCCGCGAAAACACCGCTGTAACGCCCGCATAAACCCACTCTTTACACTTTCTTTATGCCCAGCCAACCCCCTCGATCTCGCTCCTTTACAGCCTTCCTTCCGACAATGACTCCACACGCGGCAATACGCCGTAACACGGAGAACTTCCATGAGCGTTCTGGACGGGGTGTCACTGCTGTTGGCAGTGGGGCTGTTCATTTATCTGTTGGTTGCGCTGTTGCGCGCGGACCGGAACTAGGAGCGGCTATGCACAGTTATGACTATTGGCTGATCCTGGCCTTCTTCGCCGTGGTGCTGATCCCGGCACCGTTTCTCGGGCGGTTCTACTACAAGGTCATGGAAGGCCAGCGCACTTGGCTGACACCGATCCTGGGACCTGTGGAGCGTGGCTGTTATCGGGTGGCCGGCGTTGATCCGCAAGCCGAACAGAGCTGGCAGAAATACACCCTGGCCTTGCTCGCCTTCAACCTTGCGGGCTTTTTGCTGTTGTTCGCGATCCTGTTGTTCCAGGACCACTTGCCGCTCAACCCGCAAAACCTGCCGGGTCAGGAGTGGACGCTGGCGTTCAACACTGCCGTCAGTTTCATGACCAATACCAACTGGCAGGGCTACAGCGGCGAAGCCTCGCTGAGCTACTTGAGCCAGATGGTCGGCCTCACCGTGCAGAACTTCGTCAGCGCCGCCACCGGCCTCGCTGTGCTGGTTGCGCTGTGTCGCGGCATCGGTCGCAAATCGACCAAAACCCTGGGCAATTTCTGGGTCGACATGACCCGCGCCACCCTCTACGGCCTGCTGCCGCTGTGCCTGCTGCTGGCGCTGTACCTGGTCTGGCAGGGCGTGCCGCAAACTTTCGCACAGTACGTGAATGCGGTGACGATGCAAGGCGTCGATCAGGTGATCCCGCTCGGCCCGGCTGCCAGCCAGATTGCGATCAAGCAACTGGGCACCAACGGTGGCGGCTTCTTCGGCGTCAACTCGGCGCACCCGTTCGAGAACCCGACGGCGTGGAGCAACCTGTTCGAAGTGGCCTCGATCATTCTGATCCCGGTTGCCCTGGTGTTCACCTTCGGTCATTACGTTAAAGACCTGCGTCAGAGCCGCGCGATCATTGCCTGCATGCTGGCGCTGTTCCTGATTGGCGGTGCGACCTCGCTGTGGGCTGAATACCAACCGAATCCGACCCTGAACAACGTCGCCGTCGAACAGACCGCGCCGCTGGAAGGCAAGGAAGCGCGCTTCGGCACCACTGCCACGGTGTTGTGGTCGGTGACCACGACCGCCGCGTCCAACGGCTCGGTCAACGGCATGCACGACAGCCTCAACCCGCTGAGCGGCATGGTCGCGATGGTCAACATGATGGTCGGCGAAGTGATCTTCGGCGGCGTCGGTGCCGGGCTCTACGGCATGTTGCTCAACGTGTTGATCGCGGTGTTCCTCGCCGGCCTGATGATCGGCCGCACCCCGGAATACCTCGGCAAGAAACTGCAAGCCAAGGAAGTGCAATTGCTGGTGGTGACTTTGCTGGTGATGCCGGTCGGCGTGCTGGTACTCGGTGCGATTGCCGCGAGCCTGCCCGGTCCGGTGGCTTCGGTGAGTAACCCCGGCGCCCACGGTTTCAGCCAGTTGCTGTACGCCTACACCTCGGCCAGCGCCAACAACGGTTCGGCGTTCGGCGGCTTCGGTGCCAACACCGCGTTCCATAACCTGATGCTCGGCCTGGGCATGTTGATCGGTCGCTTCGGTTACATCCTCCCGGTACTGGCCCTGGCCGGCAGCCTGGCGATGAAGAAAACCGCACCGATCGGCCAGAACAGTTTCCCGACCCACGGCCCGCTGTTTGTGACGTTGCTGACCGTGACCATTTTGCTGGTGGGTGGTTTGACCTTCCTGCCGACACTGGCACTGGGTCCGATTGCAGAACATTTGAGCATGGGCTTCTGAGGAATCAATGATGAATATGCCCGTAAGTAAAGCCGCCACCGTCAAGGCGCCGGAACAACCGAAAACCGCGATCTCGGCCCTGTGGCGTCCGGCGCTGGTGCAAGCCTTCGTCAAGCTCGACCCACGGCAATTGCAGCGTGCGCCGGTGATGCTGGTGGTCGAACTGACCGCCGTCCTGACCACCGTGCTGTGCTTCATTCCCGACAGCGCCGTGCCGACCTTCGTCGCTGCGCAAATCGCCTTGTGGCTGTGGTTCACCGTGCTGTTCGCCAACTTTGCGGAAGCCTTGGCCGAAGGTCGCGGCAAGGCTCGCGCCGACAGCCTCAAGGCTGGCAGCGAAGGCTTGAGCGCACGCCGTAAAACCGGCAACGGCGCCTTTCAAGTGGTGCCGGCCACCAGCCTGCGCAAGGGCGATGTGGTGCGCGTCGAAGCCGGGGAAATGATCCCCGGTGACGGCGAAGTCATCGAAGGCATCGCGGCAGTCAACGAAGCGGCGATTACCGGTGAATCCGCGCCGGTGATCCGTGAATCCGGCGGCGACCGTTCGGCCGTCACCGGCAACACCCGACTGGTCTCCGACTGGCTGCTGGTGCGCATCACCGCCAACCCTGGCGAGTCGACACTGGACCGCATGATCGCTTTGGTCGAAGGCGCCAAGCGCCAGAAAACCCCGAACGAAGTGGCGCTCGACATCCTGCTGATCGGCCTGACGCTGATCTTCCTGCTGGTGGTGGTGACCCTGCAACCGTTCGCCCACTTCGCCAACGGCAGGCTGCC